>WQTQ01000217.1 GCA_009786175.1 Bacillota bacterium
ACCAACAATTAACGATCCAATTCCCATTCGCCAGTCGATAATAAACACCGTTATACTGGCAAGTACAATGGCGATAAGGGGGTTTAGGAAAGCATTAAGAGCATCGGTAAAAATGCCGGAAGCCGTCGTAATATCCGTGTTAAGGGCGGCAATACCCTCACCGGAGTGCTTTTGGTTTTCTATGCTGGATTTCATAAACGCACGGAACAGGTGAAGGCTCATATTTCGTATACCCAAGGCAATGACTACTACATAGATGTAAACCCCAATGCCCATTATTACCATGTACGACACCATCACAGTTACTATAAACACCACTGCACTAATTACGATGGAAAAATCCATGGCCAAGATACCTTCCATAACCCTGCCCATGAAAATAGCGTTTATAAAGGGACCAAAAAACGCCTGGGCACTGTAAATAAATATTCCAATAACATAAAACACCATATATGGGCGTACATAGCGGAAAGTACGGAAAAAATATTGACGGTCTGTCATACGGACACCTCCCTGGTTGCATGGGCGAGCAGTTCGCTGTCAGGCGAATGACCAGCCCTGGTTTGTGAATCGAATAAGTTTTTGTAAACCGGACATGTGTTTAGCAATTGGTCATGGCTGCCAATGGCGGCAATTTTACCGTTGTCCATAACAATAATTGTATCGCAGAAAGATATTGGCTTAACGCGGTGGGATACCAGTACAACGGTGGTATCCGGGCCCAATGCGTCAAAACTTTTCAGCACCGCCGCTTCCGTAGATGGATCCAGGGCCGATGTCGCTTCGTCAAAAAGAATGATTGGCGCGTTGCGGTAAAATGCCCTTGCCAGCGCGATACGCTGCTTTTGTCCGCCGGAGATATTTTCTGCAGATTCACTTAAAACCGCGTTAAATTTATCCGGTAAGTTTAATATAAACTCCAAAATGCCTGCGTCTTTACAGGCTTTTTCAAGCCTTTGCATATCTGTGGGTACTTCGTCGCCGGTTATGTTTGCCCCAATAGATTCCGGGAAAAGGAAGCTGTCTTGGGGTACATAGGCAAATGTACCGCGTAAAGATTCCAGCGAAATATCGCTGATATCCGTATCCATAACCGACAAGCTACCGGATTGTGGCTGGTACAAGCCCAACAATAGCTTTAGCACGGTACTTTTCCCGCTGCCGCTTCCGCCGACAAAGGCAACGCGGGAGCCTTTGTTTATTTGGAAGGATACGTTGTCCAGAGCAAGGGGGATTTCTGTCTCGGCAGAGGTCTCTGATTCGCCCTCACTAACATGATTTTCGCCGTTTTTACGTTCAGGATAAGCAAATGACAAATTGGCGGCGGCAATTGCATGGCCGCCATTTATGGCCAATGACTTACCGCTTGAAAAATCTTCTTCTTCGCCGTCCATTGTGTCCATAAGCCGTTTCGCGCCTGCTGCCGCTGTTTGTATATTGTTCTGCCTTTGGCTAAGCATGGCCAGCCAACTTCCCGCTTCGCCTGCCAGGCTAAGAAATGCTACAAACTCCGCCACATTCATGGTTCCGCCTATTACTCTGTTGGCTGCAATGGCAATTACAATAAGCAGTGGCGTTAATGAAGCGATTTGTCCGGCCATTACCAACGGTAAAAGTGACGACGCATAGCCTTTTGTTGCGGCAACAACGTTTTCCAGGGAAGTTGTACAACGTTTTTTCATAACCTCTTCCAAGGAGTAGGCTGCGATTGTGGATGTGTTTTGCAAGGAATCGTTTACAACCGCTGTAAGCTCTGCCCGTGCTTCCGATCGCTTTATCTGCTTTTTTTGGATTGGAATTGCCAAAGCGATTTGCATAGCTGCCAAGACAGGAAACGATGCGAAAAATATTAGCGTAAGGAAAGGGGTAAGGGTTAGCATGTATACAAACGTTACTACCAAACTGATAATGTCGGCCATAAACCGTAAACCGCCGTTGGAAACCAGTTCTACTGCCGCCGGTAAATCGTTGGCGTAAACGGAAAGGGACTCGCCGCTGTTTACCCCTTCGAATTTTGCAAATGGTTTTTGTAAAAAATATTTTGCGAAGTTGTCGCGGAAGCGATAACCCGCGCGGCCCGCAAACCGCCCCAAAAGTAAAGCGGACGCGCCGGACGCAACAACACGGATTACCATAAGGCCGGTAATTATGCCTAAAAATTGTAAAAGAGTGGCGGTGTCAAAATCCAATGCCGCCTGCGCCATGTCACCTGTGATACGTGTCCCTATTACAGTTGCCACAGAAATTACAAGGGCCAGGAATAAGTAAAATACCAAAAATCCTTTGTAGCGTTGGTGATGCTTGCTAAGTGTTTTGAAGATTAAGCCCATAAATGCCTCCTTAGATATAAATTGAATTTACTTGACGTTGTTAAATAATAATTTAACATTAGCGCGCTGTCAAGTGTCTGTTTAATAATATACGCAGCATTTTAATTTTGGTTTAACATGTGCGCGAAATTATTCCGAATATTTTTAAGTTTCATATACACACCATGCTACATGCGTTATAATTGCGAAAAAGGAAGGGAGCGATGTATGTGCTAATAATTTCAAGGGAAAATGTAATTTACGCCATGAGCGCGCAAAACAAGCCTGTCGCCTGCATCGAGCCGGGGACACAGCTTAAGTTTGAAACATGGGATGCTTTACACGGGCAAATGAAGACTGTCGACGGCGGCTTTGACGGGCTTGACTGGAGCCGGGTAAACCCTGCAACAGGGCCTGTCTATATAAACGGCGCAGAAGTAGGGGATGTTCTTTCCGTTAAAATTAACAAGATAGATGTTGCCGATGAAGGCATTGTGCTTTGTGGTAAGAGCATGGGCGTAATGGGTTCTGTTTTGCAGAACAGCGTGATAAAAATCGTGCCTATTAAGGGCAACGTGGCACATTATTCCGATTCCATACATCTGCCCCTTAACAAAATGGTTGGCGTTATTGGCGTGGCCCCTAAGGAAGGTGAAAGACCATGCCGCTGCCTATGATAATGAGTGATACGCACGTGATGACACTATTTTCTGATGAGGATTTAGACATTGCTGCAGATACAGCTGTTGTAAATATGGTAAAGTTTTTGACAATGGAACGTGGGCTTACTGCCGAAGACGCGGTTATGTTGGTTTCATTGGTTGGCGATGTAAGGATTTGCCAGGTTGTAGACCCGAAGAAGACAGTGCGGGTGGAATTCCCGAGGAGATATTTATGTTAGGTATAAACAAATTTCAACTGGTAAGAAAATCCGACCAGTTGAAAATGGAATGATGAAGAAGGCGGACATACAATGGCATTTTTACCGACAACCGCAGATGAAATAAAAGACATAGGCCAGGTTGATTTTGTATTTGTAACAGGCGACGCGTATGTAGATCATCCGTCTTTCGGCGCGAGCATTATCGCCCGGGTGCTGGAATCCCGCGGCTACACGGTGGCAATTCTACCTCAGCCGGATTGGAAAACAACGGCGGATTTCTGTAGGTTTGGCGAGCCTAAGCTGGCTTTTTTGGTAACCGGCGGCAATATAGATTCCATGGTCAACCATTATTCCGTATCGTTGCACAAGCGTAAAACGGACGCGTATTCCCCGGGTGGGCAGCTGGGTAAACGACCAAACCGCGCTACAATTGTGTATTGCAATAAAATCCGCGAGGTTTACAAAAATACCCCAATAATTATCGGCGGGTTGGAAGCCAGTTTGCGCAGGCTTGGCCATTACGATTATTGGGACAATGCCGTGCGCCGTTCTATTTTGCTGGACTCTGCTGCGGATTTATTGGTGTATGGCATGGGTGAAAATCAAATTGTAGAAATTGCTGAGGCTTTGGAAAGCGGGTTGCAAGCCCAAGATATTACTTTTATTGCGGGTACGGTTTTTAAGACAAAGGACATTTCCAATTTACACGAGCCGGTTATTCTGCCGACGTTCAAGTCCATAAAAGAACCCGCACCGGAGTCTAAAAAAGAATACGCGAGAAGTTACATGCTTCAATACGAAAACACAGATTACCTAACCGCCAAAACCTTGGTAGAAAGCTATGGCAACGTATACGTGGTGCAAAACAAACCCGCTAACCCCTTAACCACCCAGGAACTTGACCGGGTTTATGCCCTGCCGTACCGGCGGGATTATCACCCAATGTACGAAGGTTTGGGCGGTGTCCCTGCAATAGAAGAAGTGAAATTTAGCATAATAAGTAACCGAGGCTGCTTTGGGGCCTGTAATTTTTGCGCCCTAAGCTTCCACCAAGGCAGGATGATACAAGTCCGCAGCCATAAATCAATAGTCGCCGAGGCCATAAATTTTACACACGACCCGGCTTTTAAAGGGTATATCCACGATGTTGGCGGGCCAACGGCTAACTTCCGTGCGCCCTCCTGCGGCAGGTGGGGTAGGGAAGACGCCAAACCTTGTAAGCGGCAGTGCCTAACCCCAACCCCATGCAAAAACCTGCGCTGCGACCACGAAGATTACTTGAAATTGCTAAAATCTTTGCGGGAACTGCCAAAAATAAAAAAGGTGTTCGTCCGCTCCGGCATACGGTACGACTACCTGCTGCACGACCCAAAAGGGGAGAAGTTTTTGCAGGAATTATGCGCCCACCATATAAGCGGCAGGTTGAAAGTTGCCCCGGAACATGTGTCCGACAAGGTTTTGGCCACTATGGGCAAGCCGAGTTTTGACGAGTATAAAAAATTTGCTGTAAAGTTCGAAGAGGTAAACAAGCGGCTGGGCAAAGACCAGTACCTGGTACCGTACCTAATGTCCAGCCACCCGGGCTGCGGCCTGGACGAAGCCATTGAATTGGCGGAATATCTGCAAAGCGTTGGCCACAAGCCGGAGCAGGTGCAGGACTTTTACCCTACACCCGGGACCCTATCCACATGCATGTACTACACCGGGCTGGACCCGCGCACCATGACAAAAGTGTTTGTCCCCAAAAGCCAGCGTGAAAAAACCACCCAACGGGCATTGATACAATACCGGCTGCCCGCTAACTACGAAATTGTAAAAGCCGCGCTGTTAAAAACCGGGCGCAAAGACTTAATCGGCCACGACCCAAAAGCATTGATACGCCCGCCAAGGGTTGTAAGGGCTAAACCGCAAAAGCTGGTACCAAGGAAACATACCCCAGCAAAAAATAAAAAAAATAGAAATGGCCGGTGAATACAAATGAGAAAAAATTACATGCTCTCATGGAATGTGGGGCACAGCAGTTCCTTAAACGTAAGACCTGCAGAAACCGTCCCTGCAACCGTTCCGGGCGCGGTACAAACAGACTGGGCAAAGGCTAAAAATTGGCCGCCCCATTACTATGGAGAAAATTTTAAAGCCTACAAGTGGATGGAAGATTGTTACTGGACATATTCCACTCATTTTACGCCACCGAATCGCGAAAAAAATGAACGTGTGTTTTTTGTATGCGGCGGCGTGGATTATGAATATTTTGCAAGGTTAAACGGCAAAACAATCAACGCCTACGAAGGCATGTTTACACCCTTTGAAATTGATATGACCGATATGCTAACCGATGACAATTTGTTGGAGATAATCGTTTTCCCCGCACCAAAAAGCGAAAACGCTCAGCCGGATACCCGAGCCGAAGCGGATCAAACCTGCAAGCCCGCCTACAGCTACGGCTGGGATTGGCACCCGCGGCTTATCCCGCTGGGCATATGGAAGGATACATTTTTGCAGGTGCGGAGTAATGTGCATATCCGTGACGCAGAGCTGTTTTATACGCTTAATGACAGTCTTGACGCGGCAGAAATTACAGTAGAGGTGGAGCTTAGCACATCTGCATTGGTCAAATGGAAATTGACAGACCATACCGGCAATTGCGTGGCTGAAAAGGAGATACCGCCATTGGGTAGCAAAGCGGTATTGGAATGGGAATTACAAAACCCTAAACTATGGTGGCCAAACGGCCATGGCGAGCCAACCCTATACACCTCAACCGTGGAAATATATGACTCCGGCGGCAACTTGCTGGACTACAAGGAATCTAAAGCCGGGTTTAGAAAAGTGGCCCTTGTAATGTACGACGGCGCATGGAATGAGCCGATGACTTTTCCAATGTCCTGCAACCCGTCGCCGATAACTCTGGAAATTAACAACCGTAAAATATTTGCGAAGGGTTCCAACTGGGTTCCGCCGGATATTTTCCCGGGCACGGTTACCCGCGAAGATTATCGCGTCCTTGTGGAACACGCAAAATATTCACACTTTAACCTGCTTCGGATATGGGGTGGGGGAATTAACAATAAAGACGACTTTTTCGAAATTTGCGATGAATTGGGCATTATGCTGTGGCAAGAGTTTCCGCTGTCGTGCAATAATTACGTAGCCGGTAAAGAATACATGGCCGTGCTTGACGCAGAATCTAAATCTATAATCAAGAATTTGCGCAGCCACCCAAGCATTGTCATGTGGTGCGGCGGAAATGAGCTGTTTAACAGCTGGTCCGGTATGACGGATCAATCCCTGGCGTTGCGCCTGTTAAACCGCAATTGCTACGATCTGGACCCAACCCGCCCATACCTTATGACTTCCCCTGTAATGGGCATGGGACACGGGCATTACATGTTCCGCCAGCGCACCGGCGAAGAAGTACTTCAAGTAATGCCAAAGGCGCGAAACACGGCTTACACAGAGTTTGGCTGCGGCGGCCCTTCCCCTGTGGAATATCTGAAAACTTTCATCCCCGAAGATGAACTTTACCCGCCAAAACCCGGCGGCGTATGGGAGTCCCACCATGCGTACAATGCCTGGGTTGGGCTGGACACATGGCTGGATGTGCCAATGATAGAGGAATACTTCGGCAAAACAACCTCGTTGGAGGAGATTGTGCGGGGCGGCGAAATTTTGCAATGTCAAGGATACAAATGCATATACGAAGAGGCCCGCAGGCAAAAACCACGGTGCTCCATGGCACTTAACTGGTGTTACAACGAGCCTTGGCCAACAGCGGCGGGTAACAGCCTGCTTAGCTGGCCTGCAATACCCAAGCCCGCCCTTTACGCGGTGGCAGAATCTTGCCGCCCGGTGCTGGCCAGTGCCCGCATACCAAAATTCCGCTGGGAAAGCGGCGAGAATTTTAACCCGGAACTGTGGGTGCTGAATGATACCTATGACGAAATCCCCGGCGGCATAATGACAGTACTGGTAAAATCCGGCGATATGGAACATGAGATTTATACATGGGAATTTGAGGCGGTACAGGCAAACAAGAACCTTCAGGGCCCGGCGGTTAATTTTATGCTTCCTAAGTTTGATAACCGGGAAATAACGCTGGTTATGCGAGTTGAAGATTGCAGCGGAATGGACTCAAACTATACTTTGCTTTGCGACTAAATATGGAGGTATTTCATGCGAATTACAGAACATCCAATACTTAATTTTCAACGTGGGGCACAAATAAATTTTGCATTCGACGGAGCCGTAATTTCTGCATACAAAGGCGAAACAATAGCTGCAGCATTACATGCGGCGGGCGTTCGAACATTGGCACACAGCCAAAACGACAAAAGACCAAGGGGGCTTTATTGTGCCATCGGCAATTGTTCGTCCTGTATGATGGTGGTTGACGGTGAAGCTAATGTCAAAGTATGTGTCGAACTTGTGCAAGACGGAATGGTTGTAGAAACCCAACAAGATAAGGGGCATCTAATATGATTCATACAGATTTACTTGTTGTAGGTGCAGGCCCGGCAGGGCTTTCTGCCGCGGCGCAGGCGGGGGATGCCGGGGCAAGTGTATTGCTGTTGGAACGCAGTCATGTTCCCGGCGGGCAGCTTTTGAAACAAACACATATGTTTTTTGGCTCGGAAGAGCAGTACGCATCGTACAGGGGTTTTGTTATTTCGGATATTTTGTTGGAGAAGTTGGGGCCTACTGTTAATGTGCAATTAAATTCTACCGTGCTGGCAGCCTATGACGACGGGATTTGGACTGCAGAAATAAACGGCAGGTACGAGAAAATAAACCCCCGGGCTGTGGTAGTTGCTACCGGCGCAGGGGAGCGGAGCTTACCGTTCCCCGGTAATGATTTGCCCGGCATATTTGGTGCAGGGGCAATCCAAACCTTAATGAACCAATTTGGAATTAAGCCCGCTCAGCGCGTTGTGATGCTTGGCGCGGGCAATATCGGGCTTATTGTAAGCTACCAGCTGCTTCAGGCCGGTGTAGAGGTTTTGGCCGTTGCCGAAGGCGGCCCCAAGATAGGCGGGTACTTGGTTCATGCGTCTAAGCTTGCGCGCATGGGGGTGCCAATTTTAACGTCCCACACAGTTAAACGCGCAGACGGAGACAGAACGTTGGAATCTGTTACACTATGGGAAATTGACAGTAAGTGGCAGGGCATTGCCGGTACGGAAAAGGTGTTCCGGGCAGACGCTTTGTGTATTGCAATAGGCCTTTCGCCGCTGTCGGAACTGTTGTGGCAGGCCGGGTGTAGAATGCAATTTGTACCGGCATTGGGCGGATATGTACCTTTTAGGGACGAAAATATGCGTACGTCAATAGATAATATTTTTATTGCCGGGGATGTGGGCGGAATAGAAGAAGCATCTGCTGCAATGGTGGCTGGCAGGCTGGCCGGGCTTTGCGCGGCAACGCAGCTTGGCTTTGGCATAATTGACCTGGAAGCAAAAAAGCAGGAATGCCGCAAACAATTGGATGCGCTGCGCCGCGGACAAATGGGTGAGCGCATACAAGCCGGGATTTCCCGGGTAACGATATAAAACAATTTGGAGGTTATTTTGTGTTAACTAAAACTGGAGTACCGGCACAGGCAGACATAGATGCCATTTTCCCATGTGAAAAGCGGCTTTCTTTGGGTCCGGTTGCCATAATTGAATGTTATCAGTCTATCCCGTGTGATCCATGTGCTACGGCCTGCCCCCGCGGCGCAATATTGCCTTTTACAGATATTAACGACCGCCCCGAAATAGATAACGACAAATGCACGGGTTGTATTCTTTGCATGACAAAGTGCCCCGGGCTTGCCATAATGACTGTAGACGCGGCATATTCGGATGCAAAGGCACTTATCCGCCTGCCGTATGAGTTTGTGCCGGTGCCGGAAGCGGGACAAATTGTCCGGGCTCTTGACCGTGCCGGGCAGTATGTAGCCGATGCCGAGGTTGTGCAGGTGATACGGCCAAAAAACAAGGTGACGGTTGTGGCTGTGGCCGTGGACAAGCACTTAATAAAAACAGTGCGCAATATTGGGCTAATAAGTCAGAATGATGCCGATTCCGGTATCGTATGCCGCTGCAACGATTTGACAGTTAAAGATATCCGCGAATTTATCGCCCAGGGTCATAACTCCGTAGACGAGTTAAAGCGCATGACCAGGCTTGGCATGGGCCAATGCCAGGGCAGAAATTGCATACCAATTGTAATGAACGAACTTTCACGTGCTATGGGGGTGCCGGTTGCGGAACTTGTACCGGCCAATTTCAGGCCAAGTGTTAAAAGTATGAAGCTTGGCGAAATTGCCGCGTATGAAGAAGACCCGGATGACGGCTGCAATGCAGTGGAAGGAGCATGTTAGATGATTAACAAAACCGCAAATATTGTAATTATCGGCGGCGGTATTTCCGGCGTTTCCATTGGTTATTTTTTGCATAAGCTGGGGGCAAAAAATGTTGTAATAATAGAGCGGGATTACCTTGCATCCGGTGCAACGGGCCGGTGCGGTGCGGGCATTAGGCAGCAGTGGGGATCGCCGCTAAACTGCATTATGACCAAATTTTCCTGCGATTTTTTTGAAACTGCCATGGACGAGTTTGAGGGCTTGGGGCAAAACTCCGTTGATTTGGAATTTCACCAAGGCGGGTACATGCTGCTTGTGTCTACAGAAAATGAATTGGCGCAAACTAAAGAGAATATAGCTTTGCAGAACAGCCTTGGCATAAATTCCAGGTTGCTCTCACCTGCCGAAGCCCGGGAACTTGCACCTATTGTTGAAACCGATGGGCTGCTTGGGGCGGCGTTTTATCATAAAGACGGGCACTTGAATCCATTTCACACCACTAAAGCGTTTGCAGATGCATTTACAGGGTTGGGTGGCATAATTTATACAAACACATCTGTAACGGACATTTTTCGCGACGGGGACAGAGTAACCGGAGTTTCTACCGATAAGGGCAATATAGCAACCGATACAGTTATTATTGCCGCCGGCGGATATTCGCAAAAAGTTGCGTCAATGGTGGGATACGAATTGCCGCTGTATTCCGAACGTCACAATATTTTGGTCACAGAACCGGTAGAGCGCGTTTTGGAACCAATGTTAATGAGTTTTTCGCTGAATTTTTATTGTCAGCAAACGCCGCACGGTTCGTTTATAATGGGACGTAACTGCCCCAACCAGCCCCGGGATTTGCGCATTACCGCAGACAGCAGCTTCCCTGTTGCAATGGCACAAACCATTACAAAAGTAGTGCCTGCATTAAAAAACCTGCGTATGCTTAGACAATGGGCAGGTCTTTATAATATGTCGCCGGATAAGCATCCAATTTATGATCAAATACCGGGTGTTAATGGACTGTATGTAGCGGCCGGTTTTTCCGGCCATGGGTTTATGATGGCCCCATCTACAGGGCAAAGTATGGCAGAGCTCATTCTTGGGCTAACACCTACGCTGCCATGGGATAAACTTGGTTTTGCACGGTTTGACAGCGGTGATTTGCTGGTGGAGCCGTCAGTTGTATAACAACTTATGTGTTTGCGTTTTTCCTAAACCTATGATACGCCCACAGGCACAGCACCGCACCAACCGGGAACGCCGCCGTTAGCATAAAACCGGTACGCAGCCCGGCGTTATCGGCAATTGCGCCAAATATATATGGCCCGGCGGCACCGCCAATGCTGCCCCCGGCGGCTAAAATTGCAAACATCCACGTTCCGGCTTTTGGGAAGGCGTCTACGGCCAAAGACAATGCCCCGGGCCACAAAAGCCCAACGCCAAGTCCGCAAAGGGCGCAGGCCAGCAAAGCTAAAATGGGGTTACTGGTGGCTGCCATTATAAAGTAGCTGGCAAGGGCGAAGACGCCGCCAATTTGCATTAGGCGTGCCTGGCTCGGCAGCCATTTTGCGTCTTTCCGCTTCAAAATGCCATATCCTATACGGCAGATTCCCATCATTGCGGCAAACATGCTAACCCCGGCTATATCGCCCACAACTTTTGGCAGCCCAATAACTTCCTCTAAGTAGGCAGACATCCACTGGGCAAATGTTATTTCCGAAGAACCGGCGAAGAAAATCAAAATAACCAGCACAATAAACAACGGTTGGGTGAATACCTTCACCGCAGAACTTTGCCGTTCTGCAGGCAGCGGTTTTGCCATAGGGCAAATGGCGAAAAGAATTACATTTAACAGGGGAACCAACAGCCAAAATAAAGTTATTATGGGCCACGCTTCCCGCCCAAGAATAGCTAAAAGCAGGGTGGTTATAAGGGCAACGGCCAAAAAGCCAAAGCAGTAAAAGGCGTGCATAATGCTCATGGCAGAAGATTTTTCGTCTGTGGGAATGGAGTTCAAAATTGGGCTAAGCAGCAATTCCTGAAAGCCTGCGGCTATGGCGAAAACAACCGTCCCCGTCATAAGGGTAATGTACGGGGGAATGGGCAGTATATTGGCAGAGGCAAACCAAGCCATGCCGATAACGGCCAGCGCGTGGCCCGCCACTATAAACCGCCTGAATCCAAATTTGTCTACAATTGTGCCAAAAATAAGGGAAATCGATACCTGTACCGCAAAATTAACCATAACCAGCGCGCCTAATTGCCTGAACGAAAGGCCAAATTGCTCTGCAAGCGGTATGAACAACAGTGCGGTTAAATTCGTAATAATCGCTTGACAAATAGTGCCTATGTAGCAGGCTTTAACTGTGAGTTTGTAGGACATTAGAATCACTTTTCCTTATTTTTTTTCGTGTGCAATTTTTGTACCTCTTTGCGGTGCCAGGGGGGTAACTCAAGAACTGTCACCAAAACACCGTTCGCAAACAAATACACCTTGTCAATGTAAAGGCGGATTTCCTTGGACCCATTATTTTTATGGTACAGCCATGTAAGATAATCTCTTAGCTTACCTGTTGTATCTTCTTTTCGGAATCCGTGGTTGTATACTGTGTCTGCAAGCTTGTCCGCAGCTTTTGAAGGTACCCCAACGCGCTTTCGTATGCGTTGTTTGCCATGAGAAGTTACATTGCCTTTAGGCATAGCATCACTTCCTATACAAAATACTGGTAGTAATCGGTTTTGATCATGCCGTTAAAAAGCTTGCGCTTTGCGCGGGCTTTTTTTTGGTAGGAATGTTCAAAAAATTCATCCGGTGTAATAACGTACACGTTCCATTTTGTGGAGTTAAACAACTTGCCAAGCTCTGCGTACAGCCGTTCCGCTTCCTTTATTTTGCCAAGGCGTTCGCCATATGGTGGGTTGATGATAGCCACGCCTGTTTCTGCAGGCAAAACGGTGTCTTTTACGGCGCGTACCTCGAAATGTATGCAGTCGTCTACGCCTGCAAGCTCCGCGTTTGCTTTTGCAAGCTCTACGGCTGCCGGGTCGATATCCGCGGCGAATATTTGCGGCTCGAAATCTGTTTTTATGGCGGCGTACGCGGCGGAACGGGCTTCTTTCCATACGGATTTAGGTATTTGCTCCCATTTCTCCGACACAAAGCCGCGGGACAGCCCCGGTGCGATATTTTTGGCCAAAAGTGCAGCTTCAATTGGCAATGTGCCGGAACCGCAGCATGGGTCCAGGAATGTCTTTTTGCCGTTGTAGCGGGCAAGATCGATTAATGCCGCCGCCATAGCTTCCTTCATGGGGGCATCGTTGGATTTTTCACGGTAACCACGTTTGTGCAAGCCGTTGCCAACGCCGGTGGTGTCTATGGTCAGCGTGGCGATGTCTTTCAGCAACGCCACTTGAATGGTGTACTCTGCGCCGGATTCCGGGAACCAGGAAACATTGTACTTTTGCTTTAACTTTTCCACTACAGCCTTTTTTACAATTGCCTGAACGTCCGGTACACTAAATAAACCGGAACGTACAGACTTGCCTGTTACGGTAAATTTACCGTCAACGGGAATCCACTCCTCCCAGGGCAGTGCTTTTGTCTGCTCGAATAAGTCGTCAAAGGTAGTGGCGGGGAATTCGCCAAGTTTTAGCTGGACACGGTCCGCGCTGCGCAACCATAAATTGGCGCGAGCTATTCCTTCAAATAAGTTTGTTGGGGTAAATTCCACGCGGTTGTCTACACATTTAATGTCCGTGTAGCCCAGTTCCTGAACCTGGCGTTTAACTACTGATTCCAGCCCAAAGGCGGCAGTTGCGATTAGTGATGTCATTATTTCGGCTCCTTAAGATAATTTTGTATTATGTCGGTACATGTTGCGGGGTCATGGATAAATATGCTGTATCGTCCCATTTTTGACCGGATGGACAGCCCCCATTTGCGTTTTTTTACAGATATTACATCATCGTATTCAAGTACAAATTTGTGTGCCCATAATCCCCAAAATGTATTTCCGTAACCTTCGATTTTGTTATCATAAATGTGCATTTCATGCTTGCTTATAGTAATTGCTGCAATAGCAGCCAGAATAATTGTTAGTATGCTAATGGCCAACGGGACGATAATGGATGGTAAAGAAGGAACATCGTACCATAAAAAATAAAATTCCTGTTGAAGTCTCCAAGTGGTATAGCGGCTATAAATTGTAATACCGGCACCTAACAGGCCAATGGCGGCGGAAATCCACCCTAATTTAATTGATGAATGGCCCTTACCGGAATCTGAGTACAGTAGTTTTCTGTTGTGGTACATGCTAAACTCACCCCACATTGACATATTTCAAGATTCTTGTAGACTAAGAATACCACAAAATGAGAGGGATGTAACCTTGTATACAATCAAAAAAATAGAAGGCCGTGCAAAACGGGCTACTTTTCAAACGCCCCACGGCGTAATAGAAACCCCGGTTTTTATGAATGTGGCCACTGCGGCCGCCATAAAAGGCGCGCTTTCGGCCCAGGATTTACGGGATGTTAACTGCCAGGTGGCGTTGTGCAATACTTATCATTTGCACCTTCGGCCCGGGGACAGGGTTGTAAGGAAACTTGGCGGGCTGCAAAAATTTATGAACTGGAACGGCCCTATTTTAACGGACTCCGGGGGTTTTCAGGTGTTTTCTCTAGCGGCAATGCGCAGAATTAAGGAAGAAGGCGTGTATTTTTCTTCCCACATAGACGGGCGAAAAATTTTTATGGGCCCGGAAGAAAGTATGGACATACAATCTGCCTTGGCTTCTACAATTGCCATGGCTTTTGACGAATGCCCGCCCCACCCGGCAGAGCGGAAGTATATTGCGGACTCTGTAAACCGTACAACACGCTGGCTTCACCGCTGTATAGACAGGATGAAACTGATTAACGCGCAGGAAGATACAATAAACCCGCGGCAGATGTTGTTTGGCATTAACCAGGGCGGCGTATACGATGATATTCGCATTGAACACGCCAAGGAACTGTCTGAAATTGAGCTGGACGGCTACGCCCTGGGCGGCCTTGCGGTTGGGGAAAGCCACGAAGAAATGTACCGCATTTTGGACGTTACCGTGCCACACCTGCCACAAAATAAGCCCACATATTTAATGGGCGTTGGCACACCGGAAAATTTACTGGAAGCCGTAGAGCGGGGCGTAGACTTTTTCGATTGTGTGCTGCCTGCCCGCAACGGGCGGCACGGCCATGTCTATACAAGCCGTGGTAAACTTAATTTGTTCAACGCAAAATACGAATTGGACGACGCACCCATAGATTCCGAATGCGGCTGCCAGGCCTGCCAAAACCACAGCCGCGCGTACATCCGGCACCTGTTTAAAGCAAAAGAAATGCTTGCCATGCGCCTGTGCGTAATCCACAATTTACACTTTTTTAACAACTTAATGGCTGAAATACGCAATGCACTGGATAACGGAAATTTTTCACCATTCAAACATGCCACGCTGGAAAAATGGCGTGAAAAATAATTAGGAGGTAAATCATGTTTAACCACAGAAAAGGCACACAGACCATCCAAGTAGGTGAGAAAGGCAAAAAAGTAACGGTAAGGCAGCTTAGGCACAAATTTCTGTTTGGCTGTTCAGAGTTTAGCACGCTGCCCTATGTAAACGGCGAAATGCCCCCGGAAGAAGCTGCCGCCGCGGAGAAACGCTACAACCATATGGCAGAGTTGATGAATTTTGTTACATTACCGTTTTATTGGGGGCGTTTCGAGCCGCAGCAGGGCAGCCCGGATACGGTCAGAATGACCGCCGCGGCAAAATACTTGAAAGACCGCGGCATGACATTAAAAGGACACCCCTTATGCTGGCATACGGTATGCGCCCCTTGGCTGATGGATATGTCAAACGCGGACGTGTTAAAAACACAATTAGACCGCATTAACCGTGACGTAAGCAATTTCGCGGGTTTGATAGACATGTGGGATGTAATAAACGAGGCCGTAATAATGCCCCTGTTCAACCGTTACGACAACGCTATGACCCGTCTGTGCAAGGAAAAAGGCCGCATTAAGCTTATCCGCGAGCTTTTTCACGAAGCGCGGAATGCAAATAAAAACGCTATATTGCTTATAAACGACTTCGAAACATCGGAGGCTTATGACATTTTAGTGGAAGGCCTGTTGGAATCCGGTTTGGAAATAGACGCCATAGGAATCCAATCCCATATGCACCAGGGTTACTGGGGCGTGGACAAAACCCAGGAAATTCTGGAAAGATTCTCACGCTTTAATTTACCGCTTCATTTTACGGAAACCACACTTATTTCCGGGGAAATAATGCCTCGCCACATAGTTGACCTAAACGACTGGCAGGTGGATTCCTGGCCAAGTACACCAGAGGGCGAAGCCCGCCAGGCAGAAGAGACGGTAACCCATTACGAAACACTGTTTGCCCACCCGCTGGTAGAATCCATTACATGGTGGAGTTTTATGGACGGCCTATGGCTAAACGCGCCTTCCGGGCTGTTGGATAAAAACAGCGACCCTAAGCCCGTTTTCAACGCTCTTCATAAAAAAATTAAAGACGAATGGTGGATGAATGAAACGGAATTTGTTTCCGACGAAAACGGATATGTAACCGTCGAGGGCTGCAAGGGCGATTATGTAGCTAAATGCGACGGTCAAGAAATATTGTTTTCAATTTCGTAAAGGGTCAACTATTGTGAAAATGATCGTCACTGACCTGGACAGCACTTTGTTGCGAAACGACAAAACAATTTCCCGGTACACCATAGATACTTTTCGCCGTTTGCAAGAAAATGGTGTAAAAATCGTAATTGCTACGGCCAGGCCAAAACGTGTTGCGAAGGATTACATCGGGGCCATTAACGCAGATGCTGCAATTTTGCATAACGGAGCGGTAATTTATGTAGGGGACAACCACTTTTGCAGTTTTAGCATTCCAAACAAAGTTGCAGTAGATATTTTACAAAAGACAGCGGCCCAATACCCGGAAATGTATATTTCTGTGGAAATTAACGATATGCTTTACGCAAATTTTGAAATACCTGCGCCGGATTGGGCAAACGTGCGCACAGACTTTACAGACCTTCCCGACATGCCTGCGGATAAAATGTTGTTTAGCATCGGAAACATTACAAACCCGGCTGAAAGCAAAAATAATGCAGATGGCATGGCAAGCTTAAAAGCCATTCAGTCCATGTTAACGGATAATTTTAATGCCATATTGGGCGAAGGCTGGCTGCTTATGGTAATGAACAAGCTGGCCTGTAAATACCAAGGTGTGAAGGAAGTTTCAGCATATTTTGGCCTAACCCCTGCAGATGTTATAGCTTTTGGCGATGACATCAACGATATAGAAATGCTTAAAAACTGTGGCATTGGCGTAGCTGTGGCCAATGCCATAGATGAAGTTAAGGCCGCTGCGGATTTTGTTTGCGAGTCCAATGAAAATGACGGCGTGGCAAAGTGGCTGGAAGAAAAAATCTACCCCCTGATATCACATCCGCGAGTGTGATATCAGGGGGTATTCCCTCTGTGCAAGCGCGCTTTATATCCCTTTAAACATTTTTTTGACAATGAATTTTAGCTTTCGCGTTCCCATTTCAAATTGTACACGGTAGTTGTACAGTTTGTGCAGCTGCAGCAGCATTTTGGGGTTTTGCTTTAGCTTTTCGCTTTTTAACGCCCGGCGGATAATCCTTTCCCCGGAAGGGAACTGGGTCAAATAAATTAAGGAGTACCAGTAAATTTTTTCGTTATCCTGGGCACCGTGGCCTTGCCGCCACCAGGCCATAGAATGGTATTGTTCCCTTAACGGGCGCGATTGCTCTGCGTGTATTTCTTCCCATGTCCTTACTCCGCGCTCTACTGCAATTTCTTCTATCGGCGTACCGGGCAAAAAGCTTAAGCCGTGCAATTGCAAGCGGAATGGCTTTGCAAGCTTGCGGCAAAGTTCTAATGTCTCTTTTAAATCATCGGAAGTTTCGAAGGGG
Organism: Bacillota bacterium; assembly: GCA_009786175.1. Next base: position 17,537 of record WQTQ01000217.1, read on the forward strand.
TGCCCCAAAATAAAATCGTAAATTACAAGGGGGACTTTGCCTTCCGCCAGGGCATTGGCGCATTTGTAAATTTGCTCCTGGGTTTCGTTGCGCATATAAATGTCTTTGCGGACGGTTGGGCAGCCGCTTTGTATGCCAACTACCATTTTGGAAAGGCCCGCGTCTACCATGGCTTTTATACAAACCGGGTCGGAAGTGATGCGGGGGTGCCCCCATGCTTCAAAGGGCAGGCCAATATTAGCCTTGTATTCTTTTGCAAATTCCAACACCCATTCCCTGTTCCATGGGAAAATTTCGTCCCAAAAGCGCAATTTTTGCAAGCCCGGGTTTTTCTTTTTCACATCTAACAGCTCTGCCATAACATCTTCTACGCTGCGCTGGCGGATAAACGGCCCCTTGCCCCTGTACAAATTTCGGATAGACCCGGTAGAGCAGTATGAACATTTGTTGGGGCAGCCCCGGCTTGTTGTAAGTTCGTAACTGTGGCTGCGGGCTTGGGGGTCGCCTTTTACTATGCGGTCGTTGTTAATGTAATACATATTTTCCCCGCCAAAATCCGGCGGTGGTAATTTACTTAAATCAGCTTCCAACGGGCGGATTTCGTTTACTACATTTGTGCCGTCGGGGGATTTTGTACCAATGTTGGCAATGTGGCCGAACGGTTTGCCTGCCTCAATGGCGTTGGTAAACTCCACAATGGCGTCTTCCGCTTCGCCGCGGCAGATAATGTCCGCCATTTCCAGGCATTTTTCCGGGAACAGGGTTGCATACGCACCGCCTATGATTATTTTAGCGTCTGTCATTTTTTTTAAATCGGCAGCAATGCGTTTGGCTATAGAAACGTAAAAAGAACACATTATGCTAATTCCAATGTAACTCGGGTTTAGTTCCTTAACAGTTTTGTAAAGTAACTCATACTCTGTTTCTGTTGGCTCATTTACTGAATAGGAATTGAAGGTTTTGAGAAAAATTAGTTGTGAATCGTATCCGTGGGTTTTTAATGTGGAAGACAGGTATCGTATGCCCAAAAGATTTGTGTCGTACAAACCTATGAACAAAGGCTTGGTTTCTTTCATGATTATTTGTTACCTTTCTATTGACGAAAATCAAATAATTTGTAAAATTTGAAGAAGTGATGTACTTCTACCATCTATTTATGGTATCATATACCTAAATTTAGGTGGAGACAACACTTTTCCTAACAAAATCTAAAATGTAAAGGAGATGATTGCCCTTGTTAAAACAATACAAGCGTAATTTATTAGCCACAGTAATTAGCGCGTTTATTCTGGTTCTTGCCTTTCCAACCGTTGTAATTGCAAGCACAGGCGCGGCAATTACATCTTTAAACATGGACAGGACATCTGTTACCCAAGGTCAAGCCATTACAATTTCTGTAAGAGCTACACCTGCGGTCAATTATGTTTTTGTCGAAGTTGACAATGAAAGGGTACAAGGCACTCTTCAATCTGCCAATACCTGGCAGATAGTTGTCAGGCCAAACCGTACACAAAACATTACCGTTGTTGCCAGTGAAACAAACAGCGTAACAGATGCTGCAATGGCAAATATTCCTATTACCGTAACAGGTGCGGCTACACAGCAGGTTACTACTACTCCGCCTACAATTCAGCCGGGCGTAGGGCCACCGCTTAATCTTCTTCTTCAGCCTTTTACACCGCCACCGCCGCTTCCCCCTCCGGCCGGTAATATGGCAATACACAGCATTACAGAAACAGAAGCTATCCGCGAAAATTATGTCAGGCTTACCGTTGTAACGGGAATTGGTGCATATGAAGTATGGGCGCAATTTGACGGCGAACGTTTCCGCAGGGCCCAAGAGCAGACAGCTGCAAGAACAGAAACAACACGCACATGGACAATTGATTTCCGTCCGCAGCGTTGGGCAGCACAAACAATACAAGTAAGTGCAAACCGCGAATACAGGGTTGCAGGTGCAGTAACCCAAGAATATGAACTAACTTTGGCCGCACCGTTTGTGCCCCCAATAGAGCCGCATATTCAAAGTGTATCGGTAAGCCCGCGTACCGTAGATTCCGGCGGCAGTACAACATTTACAATCCGTACAAACCAGCATGTGAATTATGTGTGGATAATTGATGCAGACGGTAACCGCCGCGACGCAAGACGCAGCGGCACTGCCACAGCAACTGCCCGAAATTGGTCCGTAACGTTTAACCCGGGGCGCACAGGGACAGTAACGGTATATGCAAATACTACAAATACTACTTCCGGTGCGGTAACCCGTACAGAAAATGTTACCGTTCAAGTACAAAATGTAGCCATTCTAAGCCCGACAACAGCAAGATGGAGCCATCAAAACTGGTGGGATACCGGCTGGAATTCTGTGGTTGTGGAAGTTACAACCAACCAATTTGCAGAGCATGTATGGGTACAGCTGCCTAACGGAAATACACACTCTTTAAGCCGCATTTCGGGAACAGGTACAGCAAACAGAACATGGCGTGTAGAAATTTCTAATGTTGGAAACATAACCTCACTGCAAGTACACGCAAGTGATGTTTCCGGTACCTGGTCATCAAGAGATTCCAGAACTGTAACAATAACAGGCCAATACCACGGACACGGCGGCGGCTGGGTTTCCATGCCTTCCGGTTCATGGGTAAGAAACGTACATGTCAGCCACACAGACAGAGGCGGCGGCTGGCGTGACACAACTGTAAACTTTACAACCGATCATCTTACTAATTGGTTTACCGGTGCCATTTTGGTGTATATCCAAGGGCATGGCAGCCAGTGGGCAACATCAACCAACGGTGTAAATTGGACGGTTACTTTCTCAAATATTTGGTTTGATTCATGGCATAGCAGAACAATTACCTTTGCCGACCACACAGGTATCGGGTTGCATCCTGTTAGCGGAACTCTAACCTGGAACTAATTATGTAAATTGAAAAGGGGCTGTCTCGTTTTCTTGTTTAACGAGACAGCCCTTTTATACACAACCCCGCACTACAAAACACCCTTTTTTCTTATACAATACATCCACCCGGGCGAAAATATCGCCTAATTTTTTTATAGTGCTTTCCGCGCCGTGTTTTTTTTGTATAACAATGTACAATGCCCCACCGGGCGTTAGGTGATTAGCAGATTCCCCATACATTCGGTACATAGTTTCTTTTCCTGCGTGGATTGGCGGGTTTAGCACAATATTGTCAAATTTGCCCTTTATATTTGCAAAACTGTCTGAATGGACCGGAATGGCGTTTACACGGTTTAATTCTGCGTTTTTTACGGCGTAATCAAGGGCTATGCTGTTTATGTCCGACATTGTCAGCTCTACCCCGTATTTTTTTCCAAGTACAATGCCAAGTGTGCCATAACCGCATCCCAGGTCAAGCAGCGTCCCTTTAAGGGAAGGGATGTTTTTTAGCAGGGTAATGGATGCGTCATCTACCTTATCACATGAAAATAACCCATTATTGGCTAAAAATCTAAAGTGCATATCGAAAATTTCAAGCTCTAATACGCGTTCGTCTGTTAACAGCGATGGATTCTCTATAAAATAATGATTCATATGAACACATCCAGTACGCTTGGTAATATTTTAAAGTAAATTTCGCCTTCTACGGGGAATAAATTGCCGTCCAGGCAAAGTGTTTCTGTGCCGGGGGGCAGTGTTAGTCGCAACTCCGTACACTCTACAAAGCTTATGTCTTTCAGATGAACATGTTTTTTAATAAGAAGGGAAGGGAACAACACTCCAAGTTTTAAGCGGCTCATACCGTTTACTATGCACAATGTTATTTTACCGTCGTCATATTTGGCAGGAGGGGCAATGTGTAGGCCGCCGCCATAGGTACTATTGTTGCAAATTGCAATTAACGTAACATCTTTTTTAATTGTTTCATTGTTTAGCGATATTTCCAAAGGAATATTTTTGTGCTGCATGATGCTTTTGTAAGCGGCGGCCAGGTATGCTTGTCCGCCGTACCTTGATTTTAAAGCTGTAGCGTTGTGTACAATACGGGCGTCTATGCCAATGTTACCGGCTACAAGGTATGCTTCATCATTGGCGGTAATTAAGTCAATTGTACGTAAATTTCTGCGGCGCAATTTTTCTGCAAAAATTTTGGCTCCGGCTTTCGGGTCTTTTTCGTACTTTTTCCGCATAGCGGCTTTGCCGCCTTCAATGGTCATTGCAAAATCGTTTCCGGTACCCCCGGGGAAAAGGGCCAGCGGTACCGGAATTTTTTTACCATGCGCATTTGCATCCACCATTCCCGCAACAATTTCTTGCATTGTTCCATCGCCGCCAATACCGATAATCCCTTCGCTGTCCGGTTGATGAACGCAGATGTTTTTGGCAAACTCATATGCGTCTTTTTGTTTGGTGGTTATTAGAATCTCGTATTGCAAGTTGGCCTTATCAAATATTTCTACTAGGTTTGGAAGATACAACGATTTTCCCAGCCCGCGACCTGCGGCAGGGTTTAAAATTATATTGTACATTGATGTCCCCCTTTGTTTTTATTCATAATATCGCAAAACATTAGATTACACAAATATTCTTGCCAAAATAATTGTTGTTGCGGCGGCAAGAAGCCCATGCAGTATTTTACATAATAAATAAGGGGCCGCTTTTATTCCTGTGCCTTCGATAAAATGAAATGTCTGCATATGTATAGAAAATCCGCCAAATGCAATAGAAAATGCCGTAAACGCAAGGTTATTTATAGATATTCCTCCTTCAGAAATCTTGCGTACCCCGCCGGTTACTTCTATAAACCCGGCAAGTAATCCCGCTGTTATTCCTTCACGCGGCAATCCAACTTCCCAAAGTACGGCCATAACGGCACTGAAAAATATCACTAAACCCCCAATTACTGTTATAGATTCCATAGCATTTTTTACAGAGCCGCCCAAAGCTGCCCCAAGGCCGTTATTAGGTTGAGTCAAAACACGTTTTTCATCCCCCGGCAAATTGTTCTGTACGAAACGTGCTGTGTCAGTTGGTCCAAGGTTGGGACCACATGATAATTGTTTGCATAAAATTTTCCGGCTTAAAAATATCCCCAAAACTAACGCAGAAAGCACATGGCTTACCCACAGTACATACCCCGTAGCGGCACTTCCAAAAAGCCCTATACCAACAACGCCCAGCATAAAAAGCGGCCCGGCATTGTTGCAAAACGCCAATAAATGTTGTGCATCATAGGTGGACACTTCATTTTTTTTATGTAAATCTGCTACAGCTTTTGCCCCAATAGGGTATCCGGACGTAAGGCCCGTAATAAGCGCGAACCCGGCGGTACCCGGCAAACGAAAAATTTTTCTCATTACGGGTGATAAAATATTGCCAAGTAAACGCGCAAATCCCATTTCCACAAGCATATTTGTTATAATCATAAATGGCAGCAGGGCAGGCAAAATATTATTAAGCCACAATAGCAGCCCTTCCCGCGCCGCAGCAAGAACGATGTTGGGGAACACAAGGAACAGCACCTTGAATGAAATAAGAAAAACGAGTATAATCATATGCACACTTCCAGTATAGTAAGTAAAGTAGGTGAAACAAGATGCCACCACGCAAAGGTCCTCCACCACGCAAAGGCCCTCCGGTACGCAAAGGCCCCATGCCGCGCAAAGGCCCTGCGCCGCACAAAGGCCCCGTACCGCGCGCAAGCCGTCCGCAAAAAAAGGTCAGGCCGTTGGACAGGCCGCATAGTTCACATCATCCATTACCGCCAATAAATATAAGAATGGGTTCTGCGCGCCGTAAAACCATGCCTATTACTGTCGCGTTGGTTGCAGCCTTATTCTTTATTTTTGTAGTTACATATATGGTGCGGTCTATTCATACCGCTTTAACTCCCAATACTGCTGTGGAGACTGTTCGTATGGTTAACAGGGATGTTCAGCGTTCTGTAATGGGTATAATAGTCAGGTATGAAGATACAGTTTATGCGCCAAGAGACGGCCAAGTTTCTTGGGCTGTTGCCAATACAGAAAGGGTGCGCCGCGGTAACCTTGTGGCAAACATTGTAGACGCAGAAGCTATTGGGCGTATTGCTGCGGATAGACGAAGCTTAGAAGAAGAACTGCTTTTACGAAATGAACGCAGGCATTATGCAGAATCTGACCCCGCAGTACAGCGGATAAACAATTCCTTGCACAATGCCATTAGTAATAATATGCATCATTTTTCTACTTTAAGTCTTGCGGACATAAATACCCTCAACAATAATTTAGAGAACTTTATTGCTACCAGGCTTCAAATAAGAATAGACGACAGTTATGGTGCTGTCGGCAGCGACATAAGCCGCCAGTACGGGCAGATAATGGCACATTACGACATGAACTCGGTTAATATAAGTGCCCCAAGAAGCGGAATAATGTTTAACATTGTAGATGGGCATGAAGACGTTGTTACACCGGAAAACATGCGAGACCTAGCCAGGGCCGATGTAAGCCGCGTGGTAGATCACGCAATGCTTTTGCCTGCTCGCGATGTAGAAGCCGGGGATCCTGTGTTCAAATTGGTTTCCAACACATGGTACATCGTGGCCTTTATACCAAACAGCATGATTTCAGGTTTTGTGGAAGGCGCAGACCGTATCATTTATATACAAAATGCAACTACCGGCGAATATGAGCCAATGACAATGCGCATTGTGCATATGGAGACGTTTCATACAGACAGCCGCGTAGTGTTCCGCAGCACAAGGAATGTACTGGACTTCTTAAACCAGAGAAACGTTAGTATAAGAACGGCAGACTATATGTCGCGCGGGTTGCAAATTTCAACTTCCGCCATTGCAACTATGCGTTTTTTGCGAATACCGCTGACGCATGTTCATGGATATAATGATTTGCATGTACATCTTCATGATGAGTTTGGGCTCAAACAAGTACCGATAGAGGTTAATGAGATAACTGAGCATTATGTGTATGTACTGGAGGATTCGGTGGATATTGTTATAGGTGATGTTTTAATACCGGCGTCGCTGCACGACGACAGACATATAGTTTCCGAATCTGATGTAAGAGTTGTGCATGGTGTGTATAGGGTAATATTTGGAGTTGCTCGTTTTTCGACTATTACCTTAGAGGAAGAGCTTTCTGAAACGCAACTGTATACATTGTTGAACCCTGCCACAAATCCCAATATTAGGCAGTTTGATACGGTTGTAACAGACGCCACAACCGTGACAGATGGGGAGATTATTAGATAATTTTGCATTTATGGGATTATATGTAAAGTTGGGTAATATTTACTATGCAAAAACATTGAAAAAACCAGGAAATTGCGATATTCCTGGCTTGACATACATTCTCATATCATTTATTATCCTTATTGTAACATTTTACTATTGCAGGTATATGAATTATATATAAAAGTTAATACCGAATCACATCCTAGGAGGTTTCTATGTTAAGAATGTTTAAGAAGGCCGGAGACGCTATGAAAAAGTTCCTACTTACAAGCGGAGAAGATGTTTACAATGATGGCTATTATGACGAAGAGGACGATTACTACGACGACACTTACGAAGATGATCCTATGCAAGAGCATTATTCTCATGCAAGTGTGCCAGCACTTAAAGCACCTGCGAAACCTGTAAAAACACGTTCGTTTTATGCGGATAAAATTGTTGAGTTAGGTTATACAGCAGCACCAAGCCAACCGCAGGTTACCCCATTTATGAGCCCTGCAATAACTCCTGCGGCCGTTATTGCACATCCTAAAGAAATTAAAGACGCCAGTAGGCTATGTGATGAAATTTGCAGCGGAAAAATGGTTATTGTTGACCTTTCCAGCTTAGATTCCGGTAACGCCCAGCGCATTGCAGATTATTTGGGTGGAGTTGTTCACACTATTCAAGGCAATACCACCCGTGTAAATAAAGGTATTTTCGTAATTTCTCCTAGGGAATACGAGGTTTCCAATTCCTCCAGCGATGAAACCACATCTGCAAGAGATTACGGGGCATTTAGAGCTGTTTCAAGATAATAAAGTATGATTCCCGGTGTTATAGGTACAATAATTGATTTGCTCTTCCGTGTAGTATATATTTTGCTGCTGGCAAGAATCGTATTTTCGTGGTTTCCGGGTGCGCGGGGTTTTATCGTAGAAGCATTGTATGCGGTAACAGAGCCTATTCTTGCACCTATCCGTAATTTTTTACGTCGTTTTCAATCAGACGGTTCTATGTTGGCAATGATTGATTTGTCACCATTGGTTGCGTTTTTATTGCTGCGGATTTTACACAGTATAATTTTTGGATTTTTGATGTGATTCAAATTATTATGATTTAGTCAACCCCGGTTGGATTGTGAAAATAATCCAACCCGGGGTTGTTTTTATATTGATACGCGTCGATTGTTCCAACCATGGGTTTGCAGTATTATAATGGCATAATAGGCCTTTTGGAAAATTCTATAAAATAGACAGGAGAATATGCATGGAAAACGGAAAACTAAGTATTGGCAGGCAAATTGCCGAATTACGTAAAGCAAAAGGTGTTACACAGGAAACATTGGCGGAAGCCGTTGGTGTTAGCGGGCAGGCAGTTTCTAAATGGGAAAGCGGCGGCTACCCGGACATTGAATTGTTGCAGCCTATTGCAGATTATTTTGATGTTTCTATAGACAGGCTGTTTGGGCGAAATGTTGAAAACTATGCTGACTTGGGGGCAAATATGGCGGCATACCTGGGGCAGTATAAAAACGAAAATGAGCGGGTAGTTAAGGTCTTTGAACTGGCGTGGGCACTGGAGTTCGCGTTTTTTGGAAAAAAAGATGATTGGCCTCAAATTAGCGATACGTACAAGCAAATGCATTCCGGTGTAATGGTTGACGGCGGCATTACTTCCCTGCGCATGAGTAACGACTTGCGTTACTTCCTTGCCATGCCACGGCCGGAAGATGGCTGGGGCAAAGTGCTGTACTATAAAGATGAATACAGGGAAATGTTATCGTTACTGGCAGACGAAGATACACTTAAGATGCTCTTCTTCCTGTACGGCAGGGTTACTAAACCGTTTACACCAAAACTGCCGGAAAAAGAATTGGGAATTTCTCACGAAAAAGCCGTATCTATTCTTAAAAGCTTGGAGAAGTATCACCTAATTTACCCTTCAGAAATTGAGTTGGATGACGAGGTTAAGACAGTTTATAATTTTAACGCGAACGCATCTTTTGTCCCATTCTTGATATTCTTAGAGGAACTGATAAACAAGCCAAATAGCTGGATGTATTATCAAACCGGTGGGAGTAAACCGTTGTTGTAGAGTTGTTATGTCGTAAGTAAAAAACGGTATTTGTCCTAAGCGGTTTGCACAATGCGCAAACAAATTAGGGTAAATACCGTTTTTTGGGGTTATTGCGTATTCCTAAGCCTTACCTACAGACCCAAACAATTCGAATTTTTCTTTAATGGTTTGTTTAATTGCTTCTGTGCCGGGGGCAAGGAGTTTGCGGGGGTCAAAACCTTTGCCGTCCTTGTCTTTTCCGGCTTCTACATATGCGCGGGTGGCGGCGGCAAACGCAAGCTGGCACTCGGTGTTTACGTTAATTTTAGCCACGCCAAGGGAGATTGCTTTTTTTATCATGTCTTCCGGTATGCCTGTGCCGCCGTGCAGTACAAGGGGAATGCCGCCGCATACTTTGGAGATTTTTTCTAAAACGTCAAAATCCAGGCCTGTCCAATTCTCCGGGTAGGCACCGTGGATGTTGCCGATGCCTGCGGCCAGGAAATCTATGCCAAGCTTTGCAATTGCTTCGCACTCCGCAGGGTCGGCCAGGTCGCCGCTGCCTACAACACCGTCTTCTTCGCCGCCAATCGCGCCAACTTCTGCCTCGATAGACATGTTGTTTTTGTGGGCAAGGGCAATCATTTCGGCGGTTTTTTTCATGTTTTCTTCAAAGGGGAAGTGACTGCCGTCAAACATTATGCTTGTGAAGCCCGCTTCGATGCATTTCAGGCATTCTTCGTAGCTGCCATGGTCCAGGTGAAGGGCTACGGGGACGGTAATGCCAAGCTCTTTGTCCATGGCTTTTACCATTGCGGCAACAACACCGAAGCCGCCCATGTATTTTGCCGCGCCGCCTGTCACTCCCAAAATTATTGGGCTTTTTTGCTCTTCGGCAGTTTGCAAGGCGGCCTTTGTCCACTCTAGGTTGTTAATGTTTATCTGTGCTACGGCGTAGTTGCCGGCCACGGCAGTTTGTAGCATTTTAGTAGCGTTTACTAGCATTTAGTTTGCTCCTATTCATGAATTTAAGTTGATGCAAGATGCGGCAGCAACAGTTCATGACAGATTATTCCCACATCTGTTATGCTGCCTTCGCATGTTAAAAACGCATTGTCATGTAAAGCAAATGCAACAGGATAACTTAAAAGAGAGACATAAATAATTACATCTTCTTGTGCCCCGTTGTTATCTGCAAGCTCGTCTAGGATAGGAAATAAATATGACGCCTGAAATTCGTTAGCTATTTTGGGTTTAACTACATTGCGTATATCTTCGGGGTTTTGAAAATGTGGATTAAATCGTCAAGGGTATAATTTTTAAGAGCTGTGACATGATTATTGTAAAATCGCCTTTGTATCGCGGGCAATAACCAGCTCTTCATTAGTTGGAATTACCAGCACACGAACTTTTGCGCCCGGGGTAGAAACATCAAGGGCTTGTCCGCGCTTGCTGTTCTTTTCACTGTCAATTTCCACGCCCATCCATGTTAGATATGCGCAAATTTTTTCGCGGATTGCCGTATCATTTTCGCCGATACCGGCGGTGAAAACTACCGCGTCCAGGCCATTCATGGCAGCGGCGTAGCGGCCTACGTAACCGGCTACGCGGTAGGCGAATACGTCCAGCGCGTCTTGAGCGCGCTTGTTGCCTTCGCGGGCGGCGGTATCAAGGTCGCGGAAATCGCTGGATACGCCGCTTAGGCCAAGCATACCGGATTTTTTGTTTAGCATGTCTGTGGCTTGTTGGGCTGTCAGGCCTTCTTTTTCCATTACAAAGGCGATAACGGCAGGGTCCAGGTCTCCGCTGCGGGTGCCCATTGCAAGGCCTTCCAGCGGGGTAAGGCCCATGGAGGTGTCTATACATTTGCCGCCGCTAACAGCAGCCACACTTGCGCCGTTGCCAAGGTGACAGGTGGCGATTTTTAAAGACTCTATCGGGCGGCCAAGTAGTTCTGCCGCTTGGCCGGATACATATTTGTGGCTTGTGCCGTGGAAACCGTATTTGCGGATTTTATATTTGTCGTAAAGTTCGTAAGGAAGGGCGTACAGGTACGCTTTTGCGGGCATTGTTTGGTGGAACGCCGTGTCGAAAACGGCCACCTGGGGCACGTTTGGCATGTGCTGCCTGCAAGCGCGTATGCCTGTAAGGTTTGGAGGGTTGTGCAGCGGCGCAAGCTCGCTTACCGCCTCAATTGCCTTTTCAATTTCCTCTGTGATAAGTGCGGACTCTGTAAACATTTCGCCGCCGTGTACAACCCGGTGGCCGATTGCGTTAATTTCGTCTTTCGACTTGATTACGCCGTGTTCCGGGTCAAGCAGGGAATCGATTACGATTGCCATTGCGGCGGCATGGTCGGGCATGGGGCGTTCTGCTGCGCGCTTGCCTTTTGGGGATTCGTGAACCAGTTTGCCGTCTATGCCAATGCGTTCGCAAATGCCTTTTGCCAAAACTGATTCGTTGGTCATGTCCAACAGTTGGTACTTTAGGGAGGATGAACCTGCGTTGATTACAAGTACTTTCATTGTTTATGCTCCTTTTTAATGGGGCGCTGCCCCAAACCCCGCCGCTACGCAGGGAATGAATCCCTGCTCCGCTTCCTCGGCTGCGCCTGCGGGGTGGGTGGGGACACCCACG
>WQTQ01000218.1 GCA_009786175.1 Bacillota bacterium
GCCTTCATATATGAGAAATGTTAAAAAAGTGCTCCATGCGGCATAAGTTATCCACATCTTCAACGGATTCTCTTATTGCCTTGCTTTTCTATGCACATTTTCTGGCCCACCTGTGGATAACTTCTTCTTTTTCTGCTCTTTCTTTGGAATTTGGAATCAAGTTATCCCTATTGGGTGTAGTTTTATTTTTATTGAATTAATTACATCATCTGCTAATCTGCATTTGCAATTCTTGAGCATAGTCAAAATGTCGCAAGCGTGCTGTTTGTTTTTATTTACCAACATTACAAAAAAAGCTGTGATACGTTTAACATCATCTTCGGTTATTGTGTAATCAGAAACTTCAGTTAAGTATGCTCCTAAAAGGATGAACAACGGACGTTTTATATCATATCGTTCTAACGACTTTGACGCCAATGGCAAAATATTTAGCAGCTGGTCTCGTTTGTCACAAGCGACAAGCGGCAGCAAAGGGTATTTATCTGAAACATCCATATAACATTCTTTAAGCAGTATAAAATATATTTCAGCCCAAAACATTTTTGCCTGATACTTTGTGTGGCTTTTTTCAAGGCTATTCATTATTGAAGCAACCAATGTTCGCGCTCTTTCAGAATAGATTAAAAACTGACTAATATACAAAATATCAAGTATAGAAAAAATATCACCGCCACGAGTAAGTAATCTGCTTACTCTATTCCCTAGTACCTTTTTAAATTCGAATTCATGTAAATCGTCTTCATTTCTCAATTCTACATATGCATAAAAATAATACGCAGGCTTCCAATGCCATTCCTTAGAAGATATCCACACCTTAACAATAGAAAGAATTCTATCGCTATAACTCGTGTCCTCGTATAGCTTAAGTACTATTACGCCAAGTAACCATGCGTTTCTTTCATTAATGCGTCCAAAAATATGGCGTTCACCTGAAGTGAAATCCATTTTTATTATGTTTACGAAGGCCGCCGATATTTGATATGCCTCGAAATTGGTTAGATTTTCATATGTGTCACTTATGCTAAGGAGCCACTTTGAAATACAATTTCTTAACGAAGGAAATTGTTCCCATAAATTTTTTAAAGCTTTCTCTCGGCCTTCACCAAGTCCAACACATTTTTCTCCTAAATCATTTTCATAGAACTTACCATTTATTGTCTTTATCAAGCGGTTCGTAGAAAAATATGGGTCTTGGTTTATCGCTATTTCTTTTCCTTTCTCATCAGTAATTTTTGGCATCTCGCGCATTAAACTAGCTTTTAAATTTCCTAAATCGTCTAGTTCTACATAGTCAAAAACTGAAAGAATAATTGCGAAAGCAAAGAGTTCTCCCGCTTTATATTGTTCTCCAAATTCTGCAAAATTTTCTGCATTCGTTAAATCATAAATCTTAGTTTCGGCATCTGTTTTAGCGGTATTAACCATGACTTCTCTTACCATCAAATGATGTGGGCCATAATAATTATGTATGTTCTGTATATTTTGCTGATTGCCTGAAACATTTGTAGTATTTTCAATAGAAGCCTTAGTCTGCTGCTTTTCTTTTGCAGCGTCTTCCTTGCTTGACCAGTTTTTATTTGTATCGCTTAACTTATCAATTATCTGTTGTTGTACATTAACTATCTCAACGACTTTAGCATTAACATCACTTACTTTATTTTCTATATTATCAGCAGTTGTTTGCACATTGTCCACTTTTTCGTTTGTTTCATTTTGCAAGCTTACCATCGTAGGGTTTCTGTCGGTAACATCCAGTAATGCTTGCACATTTTTCATATCTCCTTCATATTTCATATTTACATCACCCTCCTGTGATCCTGGCACGCTTACGTGGGTCTCTTTGCAATGTCTTTTCTAGAAAACACCGGATTCCCTCACGAGAAGGAATATCATGGATGCCATTTAAAAAATCATGTTCACGCAACTTAATCTTCGTTAGCAAATCATCTGTTACTTTATTTCCAGTTATAGCCCAGTATAAAACCGCACCAATTGTAAAAACATCCGTTGCCGTTGAAATATTTTTATACTGCGGGCGGTTGGTATTAGTTCCTTGTTCTGGTGCGCTCCACCCAGGGCTAAAGCTAATATTTGCATCACCGCTCTGTGCTTCTTCAATTGACATAACTGTATCGAAATCAAATAACGCCACACGATTAGACAAAATTCCATTATTTGAAAACAGAAAGATGTTTGAGGGCTTAATATCAAGGTGAAGCAACTCTCTATCGTGAAGTTCTTTTACCGCTTCACAAAGTGAAGCTATAACCTGCGCAACCCCTTCTACCGTCAATTGCTTCTCAACTATGCTTAATGGAGTGCCAATTGCCGAATCGACAGCTGTATAAACCGTGTTATTTGCATATCCCACCCTTGACGGTGCAAGCGAATGGATACTGCCTTCACCATAAAATTGTACTTGTTTAACTGCTCCCTGTAAAAACTGCTGCATAAATTTGTCAAACTCATACTTGTTTGCCGGAGCCGGGACTAAATCCAACAGATGGCGAGATATGGCTTCCTTCTCTGCCAATACCTTAGGGTAAAACTCTTTGATGATAGCTGGAATATGTGGCATTCCAATATGCTTTTCAAACTCCGTTGGTATACGTTTTGCGGTATATACAAGACAACTTGCCCCATCACTGCTCAAAAAACCAGTGACACAGTAATCATTGCCACCTATCGTGATTATTGTTCCGTGGTCAAGTCTCACCCGTACATCACCCATTACCCATCAATCCTCCGCCAATTGCGCCAATGCTTCATTAAATTGAGTAAGTGCGCTCATTTCATCATCTTCTCCTGAATTAATATCCAGCAAACGGACACAACTTAAAATATGCCAATCAAAGGGGTTGGCGTAATAAAGGTAGCCATAACCACAGTTTTCTAATGCATTGTTTAGACTTTCGTAAAAGTCGCTAAAAAATTCCTCCGGCGATTCGTCTGTTGTTGTTATGTCATAGAGATACCGCTCCCATCGTAAAACATATTGCGCAAAGAAAAGGAATACAAACACATTCCGTGCGGAACAAAGCTCTTTTTCCGTAGCACTTTGCGGTCGGCTGTCCTTCATAAATGTTATTAATCTATCTACAGTTGGTAATGCCATAACTAACTCTTGAACATGGTCGCAAACCTCTGTAATAGGCCTTGTAGGCCTTATTTCATGGTCTTCTGTTCCAAATATGAGTTTATTTCTTTTGGACAATTCATTCCAAACAAAACTGTAACTCAATTCATATTGCCCATCAAACTTGATTGGCTCAATGTTGTTGCCATCCACTTTTTTATAAGTACCTTCTTTGGACAACGACTCTATGGAGTATGTTGTATATATTTTTCCGTCTTTAACTTGCTCTCTTTGTATCGTGTCCGATAAACCGATGTCAACCGGCCTATCCTTTTTTAATTGCTCTTTTACTGCTGTGTATTGGGCTACAATTCCATCATGGGCTGAAATGCTGTAATCTAAAAAATACTTAGAAAGCGAAAACAACTTATCCTCAAAATCAGATTCGCTCATACCTTTCAAATTCTTGAATGTATCAATAATTGTTTGAGTGCTTTCTGTGTAGTCAGATATTCCTTTTTTTATACGGTTAAGGACAATCTTCTTATATTCATTAACATCGGAATAACGCAGATTAGCTTTAAACCTATCTATAAATACCCTAGCGTCTCTATAAGATTTTTCATTTGCCAAACAGTAGCAACAAATAACATCTATCGCATTACGATAACAAAAGCCATTTAGTCGACAAACTTTCCAAAGAAAGTGCCCTGCTTGTTCTTCGTTCAATTTAAATGCAAAACATAGTCTGACGGCCCAACCGATTTTTGGACGTTTATTACCATTAAACCATTCGTGAACTTTTATATCGAAATTTTGCATCTCCGAAGCTGTAAATCCATACTCACGAACAACTGCTTTGAAGGTAGAAATCGCCTCACTTTCATCACATTGGAAATCCAAATTTTCTAACAAGTCACGTTTCAAGCCTTCGCCAACGGTCATGAAATTTAGAGGGTTTTTAAGAAATTCCAGCATCTCATCATAGGTGAGGCGTTCTTCAAACCCATTATACGCACGTTGCGTAATGTCACCAATGTATTTTGGTCTCATGTTTTTTCACCCTTTGCATATTTTCCGGTATCAGAAATTCTAACGCGACTTCATATCTTAATAGCTTTTGCAAAATGTTCATCTCAAGCAGCACACTTTTATTGCGACGGTCAACCTTCACGACTCTACCGCCATTTGATTCAAGCGAATTTTCTTTAATTACTACTTTGTTGTCATCGGAAATTTCTGCTTTTATAGCCGAAACGTGAAAATCCTCGTCAAGGACAGCATTAAACAAAATTTTATCTTCATCAGTCATAGCTGTTGCTCCGCGTGTTCCATCATAGGAAAGCAACCTAAAAATGACCGTCTCGTTGACCATCAACATTTCGACCATTTTTTTACAATCACTTGCACTTTCATATGTCGCAATAAAAACATAGCCGTTAAGCCACGGAACCTTTCGCACCGTAGTCACACCTTTATGCTGGTGGCAATAATCTCTTGTTGGCACAAATACAAAATAATTTCCGGCACTTTTAAAATCACACAAGGTTTGTAGGCTTTTGGCCACTTGTCTTTCCTTATATGTTTCCACAAAAAGAGCAAACCAGTTTATGTCACTTGTAGACCATTTAGATAACGTCTGCTTTTCTTTTTTATTTAACACTGTCAGCCCTCATTTAAGCATAGCTACGCCATAGACACATTCCCGTCAAGTTCACGGTGTGCCGAGCCAAGCACTGGGTCCGCATTCTCTATGCGTGAAGCAGGATGGTAAGCCTTAGCCCCATTATTCCAACACATACCATTCGAATATTAGCAACAATACACCTTGAGTGTCTCAAAAAAATACGAAAGCACATTATCACATTTGATTAGTAAAATCAACTCCATTTTTTGAATTTCCAGTTTTTGCAATTTATTTGCATATGATGGCATTGTCCTAGTTAACTTTATTGACAAATGAAGTCGTGCAACTATTTCTAACCATTCCAGTAATCGAAAGCTATGATGTTAATACTAAATATCCATATCCATTTAGATTACATACCCCATTATATTCTTATAGTAGAGAATGAATTGCCAGTTATGGCTTAAGATGTGAAAACACCATGCAATATATTACGCCCACAAAGTAGGAGTTTGTAAACGTTGTAGCGGTTGATTCGTCTCAGTAATAGTTACATTCAATACGTCAGGAGGTGATTATCATAGAACTCTATGAATTTTTAACATTAATAATATCTTTAGTCTCTTTGTACATTGCGTCTCGTAAATGTACCTGCAGAAAAAACGAGCGCGACAACAATGGAAAATGCCGCCCCCAGCCAGGAAAACGGCGCAAACATCAAAAAAGATAAAATTTCGTGAACAACTACTAAAGTACGGATTATTCACACAGACGACGTTACCAGCGTGGTCTGTGTTTATTATACATCAAATTTGCGTAATTACATACTTTTGATAAAAACACATTTTGCAGATGACCGAGTCGGTCGTCCCTACATAATTTCTTCACCACTGCGTCACCACCGCGTCATAACTATCCACAGCCCTTTTATGATGCACCACTTGTGACTGCACAGCCCCCTTTCTCCTGTGTCTTGGCTTACGATACGTTCCGTTGGGGTTTGCCACCCTGCGTTTAACATTATCGCTTAGAGAAATTTCCATCAGTGCTATTAATTCCTGTTGTAATTCCGGGTCATCTATTGGGAACGCCAACTCTATACGGCGGTTGAGGTTGCGGCCCATCCAATCCGCACTGGAAAGAAACACTTTTGGCTGTCCGGCATTTTCGAATATAAAAATACGGCTATGTTCCAGGTAGCGGCCAACGATGCTGCTAACTTCAATATTGTCGCTAATACCGGGGATGCCCGGCCGCAGGCAGCATATGCCCCGCACAAGCAAGCGGATTTTAACCCCGGCTTGGGAAGCTTTGTACAATAGCTGAATCATTGCCACATCGGAAAGGGAATTCATTTTTGCAGTGATGGCGGCGGGCTTGCCTTCCAGCGCGTTTTGCGTTTCCTGCCAGATTAACTGTTCGAAAGAACTGCGCAGGGTTGCAGGAGCAACAGCAAATTTATGCCAGTCGGTGATTTTCGCGTAACCCATAAGCATGATAAACAGGGCGGACGCGTCTTGACCAAAGATTTCATTGCTGGTAAACAGGCCAAAATCTGTGTAAATTTTAGCGGTGGCTTCATTGTAATTGCCCGTACCAAGGTGCATGTAGCGGCGTATAACGTCGTTTCCCTCCCGCCGTATAACAAGGCAAATTTTGCAATGAGTTTTCAGCCCCGTTAGGCCGTACACAACATGAACGCCGGATTTTTCCAATAATTTTGCCCAGTTAACGTTATTTTCCTCGTCGAAGCGGGCCTTTAGTTCAACCAAAACCGAAACTTGCTTGCCATTTTCTGCCGCTTGTATAAGCGCGTTTATTATTGGTGATTGGCCGCTAACCCGGTACAATGTTTGTTTAATTGCCAGTACGTTTGGGTCTTCGGCGGCTTCCCGTACAAACCGTTCCACACAGTCGAAGGACATATACGGGTGATGCACCAGCACATCGCCTTTGCGGATTACGTCAAACATGCTTTCTTGGTTTACAAACGCCGATGACGGGCGAATTGGCGCGGGTTCGTATTGTAAATCAGCAAATTCTTGGAATGTGGAAAAGCCCATCCAGGCGGTAAAATCTAACGGGCCGCTTACTTCGTAAACTTTGTCATGTGTAAGCCCCAATGCTTTTTCCAGCAGTCTCATAGCCGGCTTGCTTATTCCTTTTGTCATTTCCACCCGCACAGGGTTACCCCAACGTCTGTCCTTTATCGAGCGGGTTACTTCGTCCAGTAAATCATCTATCTCTTCTTCGTCAATTTCCAAATCCGAATTGCGGGTAACGCGCAGCAGTGCCGTGCGCGTTACTGTATGCCCCATAAACAACATCCCGATATGCTGCAACAGGATGTTTTCCAGCAAAATATAGTGGTGCGCCCCTTCGTCATCTGTTGGCACTGGGACAATACGCGGCACTACCGATGGCACCTGTACCACAGCATACTTTGGGCCTTTTGTGGTTTTTTCTACTATACGCCAGCGCAGCTCTTCTGTATCCCATTCCACCGTGCGGATGGTGGTTGTCTCTTTGTCCGGCGCAAGTTCTACAAAAATATTTATTGTTCGATTATTTAACGTGGGAAACGGGCGGCTTTGGTCTATTGCCATTGGCGTTAACACCTGAAACAAAACCCTGTTGAAATAAGCATCCACTTGCCGCCGCTGTGTGGAGTTAAGCTGGGCGTAAGTAAGAAAGCGAATATTTTCCTTCTCCATTGCCGGGATAAGGCTGCGGGTAAAGCATGAATACTGCTTTTGCACCATTTCGTGTACCCGTGTAGAAATTGCCGCAAGCTGCTCTTTAGGTGTCATACCGGAGGCATCCGGAGTGTTGCTCTCGTTTCGCAAAATAGACGAAACCCGTACCATAAAAAATTCGTCCAAGTTAGAAGCAGAAATTGCTAAAAATTTTAACCGCTCCATTATGGGATTAGTTTTGTCCTGGGCTTCTTCCAATACACGTTCGTTAAACTCCAGCCAGCTTAATTCGCGGTTGATATACAAAGTAGGGTCTGTAATGGGAATGTTCATTGGTCTGCTCCTCGTATTATTTGTATGTAAATTGTACTGCTTGAACAGAATAACAAATGTACGGCAGAATGGCAACTGTAATACCCCCTGATATCACGTTCCCAATATGATATCAGGGGTAGATTTAACTCGTTAATTTTTGGGTTCCCTCCGGTACTCCAAAATATCCCCGGGTTGACAGTCCAGCACGTCGCATATGGCTTCCAATGTTGAAAAACGTACAGCACTGATTTTACCCGTTTTTATGTTTGACAAATTTACATTGGAAATCCCCACTTTTTCTGCAAGAGTATTAAGAGACATTTTTCTGTCGGCCATTACCCTGTCCAGGCGCAAAATTATAGGCATACGATCTTCCCCTTTACAGCGTTGTGTCGCTTTCTTGCTGCAACTCGCGTCCATGATCAAAAACATAGTACATAAGCCACATAAAGCCCGCCAACATTATAGTTGCAAAACTGGGATTGGATATAAGCGCGTTGACGGTAAAAAAGATTACAACATAAAAAAACCGGCGTACCATTGCTGTGCTAAATGGGGATACCCCACTTCTAAGCTGTTTAAATATCATACGCAAATACAGCATAGCACCTATGGCTATTAAGCCGCCAACCACCGCAACAAACAAAACAAGCACTAAGCTGCCTACAGGCGAAAAGTCTGCAGGAGCATTTGTTATAGTAAAAGTGGTCGCGCGCAGTGGCAGCATAGGAAGAAACACATTAACACTACCTGCTTGCAGCCGATAAACATCGAAGGCAAGCGGACGGAATCCTACTGTCACAACATCCACCGCAGTGCTTAAAAGAGCATTATCTCCGCTATAACTGTTTGAACAATAACAACCGCATAAGTAACTATTGCCACTCCCAGTATTTTATGGGCGGTTTTGCTAAACCCTCTTATGTCGCCTAATGACATTTCGTTTTGATTTTTCATTTCGCATCTACCTCTCTGAAATTTATAAACACAATTTACCACGTCACCGCACGTTTGTCAACTATTTTTTAACGATAATCGTTAAATATTTTTCGCTAAACGTATTTACACAATTTGTAGCTGTAAATGTATCACTTTTATGTTACACTATGCACAGTACTCCATTCCCATGCAGTGGTGGTGACAACGTGAAAATTATAATTGAACCGCCCGGTGTAGGCGAAGAAGAGCAGATAATAGTAAAATGTCACAACATTCCGCCGGATTTATTGCGCATATTAAATGCGTTTAAAGCGCAAGACAATATGCTGGTGGGCTATGTGGGCAACGAAATACACCGGGTCGCCCCAAAAGACATTTTTTATATCGACACCGTAGACAACAAAACCTTCCTTTATTGCGAAAAAGACGTATACGAGTCTAAGCAAAAACTATACGAGTTGGAAAAAATATTAACCAACGGCGATTTTTTGCGTATATCCAAATCCGTAATCGTTAATCTGAGCAAAATCAAGTCCCTTTCCCCTGCCCTATCCGGCAGGCTGGAGGCTGTTTTGCATAATAATGAATCAGTAATTATTTCCCGCCAATACGTAGGCGAGTTAAAGAAAATTTTTGGGATATAGGAGGGAAGTAATTTGGATACATTCAAACGCATGGTTACTAATATAATATTTATATTTGGCGTAGCTGTTTTGGCCATGTATATTGACAGACTGGTTTTTAGCGGTAACATAATAGAAGTAAGCACCCTTACAGGGTTGTTGGCCATAAGTATTTTAGCCAGCTTCCTTCCGCTTATTTTCTACTCTAAAAAAGAACTAACCAGGCGTCAAATGCTTGTACGCTCAGGTATTCATACCCTGGCAATCTTAGTGGTTGTATTGTTGGTGGCAACCATTATGGGTTGGATAATTTGGACAGAGCCGTTCCGGATTATTGTGCTTACCGGGCTTGTAATAATTATGTGTGTATTTACAGGCCTGCTGGCCGAGCGCAAGTCTAAAAAGCTTGCAGATGAATTAAACGAGAAATTGAAAGAGCGTTATAAGTAAAACCCGAAAGCCAGTTTTGGGGCTAATCCCATTAAAATAAAAGGAGGCATTATTTATGTCAGTAGTAGGAACCTACAAGGTGTCGGCAGACACACCAATCGGAAGAAGGACATTTGAAATTTCTGTTTTTGAAGGCGGAGACGGCCATTCCGGTATTCTTAAGACGGAAGAACGCACTTACGAGCTGGACAAAGTGAAAGTAAATGAGAACAATTTTACTTTCCAGGTTAATTTGAAATTACCCATGGGCGATGTGTACGCCACATTTGACTGCAATGTACATGAAGACATGATTTCCGGCGAAGTTATTACCGCCTTTGCCACCGTGGATATACGCGGACAGAAAATTTAAGCATTATAACTTTATGAAAACAGTGCGCCCGGTAACCGCGCCCTACATTAGGGTGTGGCTGCCGGGCATTTTTAGTTTTACATATATGCAACTTACCCCCTCTTTTTTGCATTTCACCCACAACATACAGCAAGTCGCTGTTTTGCACGTTGAACTCATAAACCACAGGCGATATGCTTCGTACCTATTCAACGAAAAGAACAAATTCAGGAGGAGCAAAGTCATGTTAAATTTATTTAAGGAAAACCGCAATTTCAGAAATTTTTTGCTGTATCAAGGCTTCAAAGGCATAGGCAGTGGGATCTTTGCCATTTTTATGATGTGGGTTGTACATTCTCAATATCAAAACCCGTTTTACACAGGGGTGGCCGGGTTTATGTTCGCAGCCCCAAATGTTGTCGGCTTTATAGCCGGGCCGTACGTTGACAGGCACAATAAAGTCTGGCTTATAAGGGCAATGTGCCTTGTACAGCTTTTGGTTGTGGGGCTTTTACTTGTTAACACATACGCGTTTGGGGCGTGGGTTTTATTTCTTGTAATATTGGTGTTCCAAATTGCTAACATGATTAGCATCCCTGCGGAAACCGCATACCTGCCAACCATCGTAGACAGCGGTGACCTTATTAAGGCCAATGCCTCTATCAGGATTTCTGCCACAATTACAGGCCTTGTGATAGGTGTCTTTTTGTACTTATCAATGGCCAGAGGCACGGAATTTTCTATAGCCTATGCCGTAAACGCCGCGGTATTGTTTTTGGGTTTAGTATTTGCTGTACTAATGAAAAGCGCGGTGGCGCAAAAACCGGAAGAAAAGGATACAAGGAATTATCTCGCCGAACTGAAGGCCGGTTTAGTCTATGTAAGAAGCGATGCTTTGGCACACTTGGTTCTTGTGTTTATTTTCTCCGGTATTTTGGGCCACATGGCACACGTAAACCTGCCCATGTTCGCCGAAATACACTCTGGCGAAGCTTCCGGATACATTATTTTATCCGTCATTGGTTTACTTGGCGGGCTTATCGGCAGCTACATTGCCAGGGCCATAGGGGCTAAATACGAATTGTCAAAAATATTTACCGCAGGCTTTTTGTTAATGGGAATAATCCGAATAATTTTTATTTATGTAATACAAGACAGCTTTACCCGCTCTATTTGGATACTGGCCCTGTATGTGGGGCTTGGCGCGGCAATAGGCATCTTTTTTCAGTCGCTGCAACAAAAACTCCTTCCGGAGAAAATTATCGGCAGGGTTAGTACAATACTTACAAGCCTGTTTAGTGTTGCGGCGGCACTGGGCTCTCTGCTGGGCGGGGTAATGGGCTCGCTTTTGCCAAATGTTGATACGGTTTTCATAATCCAGGGTGTTTCCTACATTGTAATCAGTCTGTTTATGTTCCTGTCTGTTCGCATTAGAAAACTGCCAAAAATAAGCGAAGTTGTGCCTATGGGCACGGAATAATGTAACATCTCCCGCCTGTGTTTCATATTATAGCGTGAACCATAGAACGAGGGAGGCTTTATATGACATGGACAATTGCCATTATACAAGCGGCAGCCATCGCGGTTTCAATTTCAGTAGACGCGCTGGCTGCCGCTTTTGCTTACGGATGCAAAAAAATTACAATTCCATTGCTGTCGCTGGTTATAGTCAACTTAATTTGCACCGGGGTAATTGGGGCCTCTTTTTTATTTGGCACCGTGCTCGCCCAGTACATTTCGCAAATATTTGCCGCGGGGCTGGCATTTGCTATATTATTTCTGATTGGCATCACAAAATTGTTCGACAGCATTACAAAGTCCATAATCCAAAAATACACGGAAATTAACAAGGAAATAAAATTGTCCGCGTTTAATTTTAAACTGGTGATGCGCATTTACGCCAGTCCGGAAGCCGCGGACGTAGACATTTCTAAATCCATTTCCCCGCGGGAAGCAGCAGTACTGGCAGTTTCCCTGTCTTTAGACGGTTTTGCAGTGGGACTTAGCGCGGCTATAATTGGTGTAAACGGACTGACTTTAGTCTTTTTCACGCTGGCCACCGGATTCGCCGCTCTATTCTTAGGTAGTTGGCTGGGCAATAAAGCGGCAGATAAACTGGCATTTAATATTTCATGGCTGGCGGGTGCCATATTAATTGGGTTGGCGTTTATGCAATTAGCTTAAATTTTACTTGTCAAAACCTAATCGCGGTGTATAATTGACAAAAACAGCCAAGTTCAATACAGAAAGGATTTTGCCATGTTTACTTGCAAACCGGATTATGAACAGGCGCAAAAGAACATTAACGCCTTTTGGGAACATGAAGATATAGGCCGCCCCTTGGTTAACTTGTCATATCCCAAACCAAACGCAAAACCCTTCCCGTACAAGCAGTACGCCACACAAAAAGAAGCATGGCTGGATTTGGAATACCGCACGGAACAAGCGGCCCACTGGATGGAGAACACCGTATTTTGCGCGGAAGCCATGCCCGTGGTCATGCCAAATATGGGGCCGGAAATTATTTCCGCCTGGGCAGGCTGCCCCTACCACTTTGGCGAAACCACCACCTGGACAGACCCTTGCGTGTTCGACTGGGAAAAAGACAAAGCCGTTATCGACATGGGGCACCCGCTTTTCCGTAAGCTGGAAGATTTCACCTGCCTGCTGCTGGAAAGGGGAAAGGGCAGCTTTATCGTGGGCCTTACAGACCTGCACCCGGGCGCAGACCACCTTGCGGCCCTGCGGGACCCGGCGCAACTGGCCATAGATTTATTGGAATGCCCGGACGTGGTTAAAACCAAGCTGGCAGAGTCCTACAAGGAATACTTCCCCGCATACGACCATTTTGTGGATATGTTAAAGCAATGTGGGATGCCCATAGCTTCCTGGATACCCATACCGTCCGAAACCCGTATGTACATCCCCAGTAACGACTTTTCCATTATGATTAGCACAAAAATGTTTGAGGAATTTTTCCTGGACGGGTTAGTGCAGGAATGCAAGCATTATGACAAAAGCGTGTACCACCTGGACGGGCCGGGCGCGTTGCGGCACTTGGATACGCTGTTGGGCATCAAAGAGCTAAACGCCATCCAGTGGGTACCCGGCGACGGACAAGAGTGGGTTAAGCCGTGGATAGACGTGTTTAAACGGATACTGGCCGCAGGCAAGTCTGTTATGGCCTACCCATCGAACATGGCGGATTTGCAATTGCTGATGGACAACCTGCCCGCCAAAGGCTTGTACATTCAAATGTGGGGCGTTGGGAATGAAGATGAAGCCCGGGATTTGATGAAGATAATTGAAGGTTGGAAACGATAATGTAAAAGGAGACTCTACCATGGACAAAAAACAATTTGACAAACGCTTAGAATTGTTAACCAATGAGCACGACGAACTTGTAAACCGTAAAAACGAAATTAACGGCTTGGGTAACGGCTGGTATGACCGTTACAAAAACCCGGTACTAACCGCGGGCCACGTTCCACTATTTTGGAAGTACGACCTTAACCACGAAACCAACCCATACCTAATGGAACGTCTGGGAATCAACTGCGTTTTCAACCCGGGTGCAATAGAGCATGAAGGCAAATACCTGCTTATAGCCCGCGTAGAAGGCTACGACCGTAAGTCATTCTTTGCTATTGCGCAAAGCGACAACGGCATAGACGGCTTCCGCTTTTGGGATTATCCAATTTTGCTGCCGGAAACAGAAAACCCGGACACAAACGTCTACGACATGCGCCTTGTAAAACACGAAGACGGCTACATATACGGCCTTTTCTGCACAGAGCGCAAAGACCCCAACGCCCCTGCGGGCGACATGCAATCTGCCATTGCCCAATGCGGCATTGTCCGCACAAAAGACCTTAAAAATTGGGAACGCCTGCCGGACCTAAAAACCAACGTATCCCAGCAGCGTAACGTGGTGCTTCACCCGGAATTTGTAAACGGTAAATACGCTTTCTACACCCGCCCTTCCGATGACTTTATAAACGTCGGTTCCGGCGGCGGCATTGGCTGGGCCTATTCCGATACAATGGAAAACCCCGTTGTTGACCACGAAGAAATCATAAATAAACGCGTATACCATACCATTAACGAAGGCAAAAACGGCCAGGGTCCTGCCCCCATAAAAACATCAAAAGGCTGGCTGCACCTTGCCCACGGCGTAAGAAACACCGCCGCCGGGCTGCGTTATGTACTTTACGTTTTCCTTAGCGATTTAAACGAACCGTGGAAAGTGACCCACACCCCCGGCGGCTACTTCCTTGCCCCTCAAGGGGAAGAGCGCGTTGGTGACGTGTCCAATGTAGTTTTCTGCAACGGCGCGATAACTAAAGACAACGGCGATGTTTACATCTACTACGCCTCTTCCGACACACGCTGCCATGTAGTTACCACCACCGTGGACAGGCTGCTTGATTATGTACTAAACACCCCAAGTGACGGGCTGCGCTCCTATGCTTCTGTAGAGCAGCGGATTGCGTTGATTGATAAAAATTTGAAGAGGTAAGTTTTGCGAGGACGAAGGACAAAGCAATCCAGTGACTTTTACACAGCTTTAAAGTCGCTGGATTGCTTCGCCTTTGGCTCGCAAAACAACCCATTGTCGTGCCTTCACCAAATCCAAGGCACATCATATCTTTGAATATTTTCATCCGCGCTTAAGTCACCCACGGCTTTTTACCATTAAGCCAACCATTTTCTTTCCAGTGCAAATAATCTTTTGTGTGTTCACGTCCAGCTTTTCGTTCCGATTTATCAATCATATTTTGAGCCATTTTCATTATGAAAAACAATCCTTTAATTTTAAGCCGCGGCTTCACATTTTTTCGGGCTTTTAGCTTTTTTGCAATGCGCTTACAACGTATCTCAAATTCGGATTTTCGTTTTTGATCAACATCATCCCACTTTGCTTGGAAAAGGGCTTGTTTTATGACATAAGTATGAGCGACACCCCAAAAATCAAGGCTATCTTTTATGTCACGGGCAGTCTTGCTCATGCCCTGACCGATTGCACTTTAATGTTATGCCCAGTTCCCATTGCCGACAAAAATATCTCTTTCATAGAAAAGGTACACCCTTTTTGCTCTGTGCCGTTTATTACAACTATATTCATTTTTCATGTACCTCTCTAAATGTAATAATGTTCGCCAGACTACTTCACCTATAACAACTATACCATAGGCAAACGACTCTCTCAACACATTTGTTTCGCAAGCCCCTTGGCGAAACTACATACCTGCGCACCTGCTAAAAATTATGTTTTGCGTACATTTTCTTGGTAATTAAGTACGACACCACAAATACCGCATAAGCAATAACAAGAATCAACACCGGTAAAATTACAGCGGGTATCGCAAACGTGTTTTCTGCCCAGTTTAGCGCGTACCCCACGGCGGCACCGGCTGCAGAAACAAGGATAATCCCTACCATAGCAATACCGGAAATTATGCTTTCTGCTATTCTTGTTAAGGCCAATGGGAAAAGTATGGCGTAATAAAGCAGGGCAGAAAATAAAGGTGACGCAATGCTGCTTAAAGTTAACCCCACGGTAAAAGCAGGAATAGTTTCATGGGAAGTTGTGCCTAAAATTGCCAGTGCCGCAATAAAAAATGGTACACCGGCTATAGATACAATACCCACTTGCAAAAACTGTGCTTTAATTACATCTATCCTTCGCAGCGGCATTGTAAGCTGAAAACGCTCCCATTTATCTGCCGCCCCCATTTGCAGTACAAGGGAATAAACGGGTAAAACGATTATTACAATGCCCAGCATCCCATAAACCATAATTTCTCCCGTAAAAAATACGAACACTACAGCCGCTAAAAATATTGCAAGGTATATCAGCAAATTACCTTTTGATGAATTAAATGAAACAGTCAAAAGCCCTACCATTGGTTTGTTAGTTTGCATTATTTTTCTCCCCTTTCACCAGCATAAGCATAATTTCCTCAATGCTTACATTATCCATTACTACATCACGATATTTTTTTTCGGCGGCTTGCTTGTCGGCAACCAGCACATCAACTTGATAATCGTGCTTCCTGTACGCAAGAATATCTTCTTTGTCCAGTTCCGTAAATTGCGCTTGCTTGCAGCGCATTACACCGTAGCTGTATATTAACGCGTCTTTACTCTCTGTGAAGATGATGCTGCCATCATGTATAAAAGTAATGTAATCTGCAATTTTTTCCAAATCGCTTGTTATGTGCGACGATAAAAGAATCGAATTGTTTTCATCTTGGACAAAATCCATAAACACGTCCAATATGTCGTCACGGACGATAGGGTCCAGCCCGCTTGTGGCTTCGTCCAAAATCAGCAGCTTTGGGCGGTGGGATAATGCCACCGCAACGGCAAACTTCATAGTCATGCCCCGGGAAAATGTTTTTATTTTCGCGTTTTCCGGCAACTTGAATTTCCGCAAATATTCTTGGAACAAGTTACTGTCCCAATTTCTGTAGAAATGCCGCATGGCAGATGATATTTTCGCCGGTGTTAACCTTTCCGGGAAAGGATTTGTGTCGTAAACAACGCCGATGTCTTCACGGATGTCTATTGCTTCGTCGGTCATTTCTTTACCAAAAATTTTGACAGTGCCGCTGTCTTTAATAAGCGTATTAAGGATGCAGCCTATTGTTGTAGTTTTACCTGCGCCGTTTTCCCCTACAAAGCCCATTATCGCCCCGCGGGGTATGCTAAATGTTACATCCTTTAGGCGAAAATCCGACTTTTTGTACTGTTTCGACAGCCCTTGTACCTCTAAAATTGTGTTCATATTTTTTCCTCCTGTTCGTAAAACAGCTCTAAGATTTCTATAAGTTTCTCAACCGGAATGCCGCTTGCCCGGCCAATTTCTGCGGCTTCTTGCAGGTGCGCTTCTGCTTTGCGCTGCTGCTCTTCTTGGATAAAGTCCATGTTTATGGCGGATACAAACGTCCCGCGGCCCACGGTGGTTTCGATAAAACCGTCCCGCTGCAAATCGTCATAGGCCTTTTGGACAGTTATCACACTTACATGGGCAGACTTTGCCAGGGAACGTATTGACGGTATTGGGCTGCCGGTTACAAGTTCCCCGTTCATTATCATCGCCTTAATTTGTGTTGTTATTTGCTCGTAAATGGGCTTGCTGCTGTTATTGCTAATAACTATGTCCAGGATGCTCACCTCCTTTGCTCCCGCTCTGTGATGTAGTGTATCTATTGAACATATACACTATACATCACTTAATTACACTTGTCAAGTGTGAAATAAAAAAAGACTGTCTCGTCAGCCAAGAAAGTGATATATTTCCTGTAGCGACAATCGATTACCCCCTGATATCAGGGGGTAATCGATTCGGAGCATTAGGGAGTTATCGTTTTCTTGGCTGACGAGATAGCCTCTTTTATTACTATATTTTCGCGGTTAATCGACCCTTACTTTAAACACATACCGCACCATTGTAGCTTCCAGCTGAACATCGCCCCACACCACGTCTACACATATGAAGAATACCCCGGCTTCTGCAGGTGGCGTAAAGCTGTCTTCAAATTCATAAATGGCATGGAAATTTTCGTCAAACAGGGTAAACGATACGGAACTTGCGTCCTGACCATAAACCACTATTTCCAGGCCGCTTACAAACTCAATTTCTTCCAACTCTTGCGCCACACGCTCCAGCACAAGCGGCGGGCCGCTTGCAGACATGTACCGTGTTACACCGTGGCTGAAATGGCTGTACGGCTCGTGTTCGACGCCATTCAAGACTACAAACACCCTGCCTACTTCATAGGTAGGCGAATGGATGGTTGGTATTTCGCCAGGTGTGACGCCGGGTATTTCCGGCAGCGGGGCATTGTTGGCGTTTACCATGTTCAGCATCCGCATCATTGTTACAATGCTCTGCTCCCTTGTGTAGGGCAGATCCGGGGCAAAAGTATTGTCCCCAACGCCGCCCATAATGCCTGCCGCGTGTGCCCGCGTTACGCCTTCCACTGCCCATGTGGCAACGCTGTCCATGTCATCGAAAATTGTCCTTTGCCTTAACATGCCCGATGGGAACGGGTGCCACATAACGTCTGCCAAACGGGTTAGCATTACTGCCGCCTGCTGGCGGGTTAAAGTGCCGTTTGGGTCGAATCTGTTGTTGCCAACGCCGTTTACAACTTCCAGATAGGCCATTTTTTCTACGTTTACGTCATTTGTGTCCGTAAATGTTACCCGTCCGGTAATTTCGCTTTTTACAATTTCGTACAGACGGACTGCCAAAGCGGAAAATTCTGCCCGGGTAATGGGTTGGGTGTAATTACCTTGCAAATCTTCCGGCACAAGACCCTCCTCTATTGCTTGGGTCACATAATCTTGCGCCCATGCGGATCCGCCAGGGGGCGACGCAAGGCTTGCCAGAGCCACAAGCGGAATTATGCTTGAAAGCAAAATGGCCAGACACAATAATAAAGCCACGGTTTTCTTAGTGATTTTCATTGCGGAATTTCCTCCTATTCCTCTTATTTTATTGTCAAAAGCATTTCCCATACTTGTTCCGGCGTTACATCCATAACGCTGATGCTTACAACCACATCGCCGAAAAGTACGCCAAAGTTTAGCCGGGTACCGCCGCGCCCGTACAAATCACGGGATTGCACCGCGTCCAGGGTTATTTCCTCCGCAAGGAACACCGGGTTCATAACAAATTGGCTGTACTGCTCCGGTACAGTTTCCGCAAAAGGAACAGAGTAAAGGGACAAGTCGAATTTCTGCCGCTCATTAATGGAAACAACATTGGCAATGTCATGTTCCGCCGCCAGTGAAACCTGCCAGCTTATACTGCTCATTTCCCCCATCAAATGCCAGTGGGCAAAAATGCCGTTAAAGTGCTGGTCAATAACACGTCTGGCTTCGTCCGGGGTAAAACCTTCCGGTACATATACGGGCAAAAACCTGCCAAAGTCCGGGTCTAAACGGGCTTCTTCAATTGTCATTCTGTCGTCCTGCAGTTCCGGTACAACAGGGTCCGCAAAAACGCTCAAATCTGCCGGGCCGTTTACAATTATGGTGTTTACAATCTCCGTCAAACGATTCACGCCGCCATCGCCTTCCGCGTAGTCGTAAAGTTGTATCCGATAGAAAACGCCATTAATTTCAAAATACGCGATGTATATGGCAACATGGGCGGCCCAGTCGCTCATACGGTCATGTACCCCCGCCGTAACGGGAATACCATGTACATATGAAACCACGGGATCGAAATCGAATATGGCACAGGAAAATATTGGCCTTGGCCCAATCCGCATCCATGTGCGGATGAAAACATCGTCAAACCGGGCAATTTCACCGCCGTAGGGCTCTGTTTCAATTATGCTTACATCAAACAGCGCGGCGTATTCGCCGTAATAACTTACCGTAGCCGTTACCGAAAAGCCTAAATCCGGCAGAATAGCCCGTAATTGTTCCGGTGTGGCGTCGTGCCAAAAATGTTGAGGGATAAAAATGCGCGCTTCAATAGGCGCGTTCATTTCATTTAGGGTTAGCGGATATATTTGAGACACGTCCGGCGGCATACCCGGCATAGTCTCTGCTGCCTGGCTGGCGTTACCGGAATCTGGCGGCACAAGCCCCGGCATAACTACATCGTGCGGCTCTATAGGCGAACGCCCTGTCTCACCCATCCTTGGCACCAGCCACACCCCAAGCAAAAGTGCCGCTATACAAGCCGCTATAGGTGCAAGTACTTTCCACGGTGTTTTTCTTACTTTTGCCGAATGTACATTTTCAAGAATGTTTGCCATAATACGTTCATGTGCGGCATCGTCCGCGTTTATTTTATTCCACGAGTTAATTATTTTATCACTTTTCACCAATGTCACCTCCATTTATTGCAAATCAGTTAGCTTATCGCGAAGCATTTTCCGCGCGTTAGAAAGATAGAAACGGATTGTTGATTGGGGCTTTTGCAGGATTTTGGCAATTTCAACACTGTCATAGCCTTCGTAGTAGTAAAGATAAACCACGGTTTTATATTTATCCGGCAGCCCCATTACTACGCTAAATGTCTCGTCAATATCAGGCTTTTGGGCTTGTAAAGTGCCGTAATCCTCCAAATTTTCACGTTTGCGCCACCAATGCCGTAATTTGTTTTTGCATAAATTTGAAGCAACCCGAATAAGCCACGCTTTTTCATGCTCATCGCTTTCAAAAAATACGCCGGACGTTATCAGCTTACAAAAAGTATCCTGTACTGCATCTTCCGTGTCGGCAATATTTTTCATATATGCAAAGCAAATCCTATAAACCATGTCATTGTGACGTTCATAAAGTTCCGCAATCTCTTTGTCCGTACGCAACAAAGGGTTTGCCACACACTCAACTCCTTTCCTTTCACTACTACTAATACAATCGAGAATGGGTAAACGTTGGCAAAACCGGAACAGCTATAACTCATTATCAAGCCATGTTACGATATCCTGTTTAATTTCAAGTATTGAGTTGTCTAATGGTATGCGAATCCCCTGACAGCCTCCTTGGCAAGGCTCATTGCGCAGCTTCCTGTCACAGCCATACCCCTGCGTGATTTTCTCCCGCAAATACGGTGGAAATTTTTCGATTACATCCGCATACTTCTCGGTTTTTTTGGCCCTTACGGCCAGGCAGTATCCATATTTCATGGATATAGCAAGCTCCCATACCCTTTGCTGATACATGTCCCGGGGGGATAATGCCCGCTTTCTGTTTTTTACACAGGCATAGGCGAAATGATACTGGTCGTCAATAATCAACACACAGGTCATACCCATATCAATGTAACGCCGGTGTAATTCTATGGCAAACTTTTGAAGTTCAGCCGGTAAAGGCTGTAAATAATCTACGAGAATATCCAACAGGTCTGTGTCTTCTACTTTTAGTAGCCTGTAATCACATCGCAGAAGATTATCGTCGTTATTATATCTTCTTGTCCGCAATTCTATATCCGCAACTGCCAGGGCCCTTAACCCGGCAAGCAATACAGGATTACCGGGATAAGATATTTCCATAAATTTTTCTGGCATATCAAACGTTTTTGCTTCCAATTTAATGCCGCCAAAAGTAAAACCGCATAGTGCTAATAGCCGCAAACACTCCATCTGTTTACTAACAGGGATTTTGGGCTTAGAGGCCGCAAATGACGGTATTTCTGCTATAATTAATGATTCGCCACTCTCCGATAACTTACCGTAGTAACCGAAGTCAATTAGCAGATGGTTAATGAAATGCAAAAATGGATAGTCCGTAAGGTTTTTTATTTTTCTTGGCTTGGCATACAAATCCCCGCCCGTAATTAGACAGTCGTAAAATACATATAAAAAATCCCGGAAGGCTGCAACACCCTTACATATATTCTCTTGGCTTGCGATTTTTTCAAACAAGGGCTTTAGCACGTAATTTTCCGGTATGTTTGCAGGCAGTAAACTTTTCAAGAATTTTGCGTACTCGCCAATTGGTTTTTGCATTATTGTTTCACCGTGGTCTGCGCTCATTGTCTCTGCTCCTTTATATGTAAAAATTTAGAAATAAAGCGCGCTTGCGCGCGCGTTTCATATAGTACAAGAAAACGATATTTTCCCTATAGCGACTATCGATTAGTGCCGAAGGCAATCATCGATTTAAAGCGTTAGGGAAAATATCGTTTTCGAATATCCGACAACCATATATTTTTAACTTTATCAACCAACAGAGGCCCTTCTCTTAGGCCGCCTGCGCGGTGGTGGTTTGCGGAATATCGGTACGCGGTTTTCATTTTTTATGATAACCGGCGGCTTACCCTCTTCCACTGTTTCACGGGTAATTATACATCTCTCAATAGTTTCATCCGACGGGACATCGTACATTACGTCCATTAGAATGCCTTCAACAATTGCCCTAAGCCCCCTGGCCCCGGTTTCCCTAACCAATGCCAGTTGTGCAATGGCACGCAATGCTTCCTCTTCAAAATCCAGATACACATTGTCAAGTTCTAGCATGTATTGGTATTGCTTTGTCAATGCGTTTTGCGGCTGGGTTAGAATGTTCAGCAGTGTATCCTCATCCAAATTATCCAAGGTTACAATAACAGGCAAACGGCCTATCAGCTCCGGAATAAGCCCGTATTTATGCAAATCCATTGGTTGCACATGTTTAAAAACTTCGTCGTCGCGCTTTTCTTCTTTTGTTTTAACTTCCGCACCAAAACCAATGACTTTTTTATTCATGCGCTGCTCTATCACTTTTTCAAGGCCGCTGAACGCACCGCCGCATATGAAAAGAATATTTGACGTATCAATTTGAATAAAATCCTGATGCGGATGCTTACGTCCGCCCTGTGGCGGAACGGAAGCTACCGTACCTTCCAATATTTTTAGTAATGCCTGTTGAACGCCCTCGCCGCTTACATCCCTTGTAATGGAAGGATTATCGCCGCGACGGGAAACTTTGTCAATTTCATCAATATAAATTATACCGCGTTCTGCACGCTCTATGTCAAAATCTGCCGCTTGGATAAGCTTTAGCAAAATATTTTCTACGTCTTCACCAACATAACCTGCTTCGGTTAAGCTTGTTGCATCGGCAATGGCAATAGGAACTTGCAAAAATTTTGCCAATGTTTGCGCCAAATAAGTTTTACCTACACCCGTCGGCCCAATTAGAAGTACATTACTTTTTTGCACTTCTATATCCGCAGTGCGCATGTGATCCATAGCAATGCGTTTGTAATGATTGTAAACTGCAACACTAAGTGAAATTTTTGCCTGATCTTGCCCAATTA
The DNA here is from genome assembly GCA_009786175.1 of Bacillota bacterium. Next base: position 22,830 of record WQTQ01000218.1, read on the forward strand.
CATGCTCGTCCAAGTAAGCCCGTATTTCCTGCGGTTTTGGTAAATTAAGCGAGCCGTGGCTCTGCATTGCAAACTCTTCGCCCTCGTCCAAAATCCCACAGCATCTGTCCACACATTCTGCACAAATATACACATTGGGGCCCGCAACAAGAGTTCCTACATTATCCGGCGTACGGCCGCAAAATGAACATCTTGTTACATCCCTGGTTTCTGGTCTTTTAGCCATTTAAAATTCTCCCCACTTTTTATTTATCAGAGATACCGTCATCAGGCATTCTCCTTACGGATCATAATTCTGTCTATTAGGCCATAATCAAGGGCTTCTTGACTGGACATAAAGTTGTCCCGCTCTGTATCTTCTGCAATTTTGCTTAACGGCTGGCCTGTATTTTCTGCAAGCATTTGGTTAAGCTTCTGCTTCATTTGAATAATGCGTTCTGCTTGAATTTGTATGTCCGTAGCTTGCCCACGGGCACCGCCCGATGGCTGGTGGATCATGATTTCCGCGTTTGGCATTGCAAAACGTTTACCTTTTGTGCCGCCGGCCAGCAAAAACGCACCCATACTTGCGGCCATGCCGATACATAAAGTAGATACGTCACATTTTATATGCTGCATTGTATCATAAATTGCCAGACCGGCGGTTACAGAACCGCCCGGGCTGTTAATGTACAAACTAATGTCTGCATCTGCGTCTTCAGATTCCAAAAACAGCAGCTGAGCAACTATTAAGCTTGCGCTAACATCGCTGACTTCGTCGCCAAGGAACACAATGCGGTCTTTTAACAGACGGGAGTAAATGTCGTAAGAACGCTCTCCCCGGCTGGTTTGCTCTATTACATACGGTACTAAATTTGCCATATTAAACCCTCCTATTGTTCGTCTTTGTCTGCGGCAGACAATGCTGCTGCCGAAATTTCGGGCATTGGTTCGTCTGTGGCAACAGCTTTCTCTAAAACAAAATCCATCGCCTTTTCGCAAAGGGCAGAGCGAACAAGTTCTTTGCGTCGGAATGCCGGTAATGACTCAACTATTTTCACCAGTTCTTCGCCTTCTTTGGATGTGATTTTGCCAACGTATTCCGCAAATTCGTCATCGCTAATGGTAAAATTCTCTTTTCTGGCTACAGCTTCAAGTGCCAACGTGTTTCTTACTTCTGTTATTGCTTGCAGACGCGAACTTGCCCTAAGGGTTTCCAGTGTTTGCTGGGAATAGCGCAAATACATTTCCATATCCATACCTTGGCTTTTAAGCCGCTGCGTAAACATTTCTATTATTTCGTCCACACGGGCCAAGTACATAGCTTCCGGTACTTCCATTACTGCTTTGTCAACCAACTGCCTCATAACATAATTACGCTTGTTGTGTTCTATGTTTAATTCTTTGTATTCACGGATATTGTTGGCAACATCTTCGCGATATTCTGCCAAGGTGTCAAAATCTGATACGTTACCGGCAAACTCATCATCAATTTCCGGCAGGTTTTTTGTTTGAACGTCCAAAATTTCTACTTCAAAAGTAGCAACTTTGCCCGCATAATCCGGGTGGTGATATTCTTCCGGGAACGTTACACTTATCACGACATCGTCTCCGGGGGTATGCCCAACCAATTGCTCTTCGAATGTATCAATAAATTGCTTAGAACCCAGAGTAAATTCATAATCTTTACCTTCGCCGCCTTCAAACGGCACACCGTCAAAATAGCCTTTAAAGTTTATAGTTACAATGTCACCCATTTCCGCAGGGCGGTCTACGCTTGACTGTGTAGAGTTTTTTTCCTGCTCTGCGCGAATGGCTTGTAAGATTTCATCTTCAGTAGGTTCCGGGTCGGATTTTGGATATGTTAAACCATAGTATCCGTCAATTTCTGCTTCCGGGCGAGTATAAACTGTGGCGTAAAAAATCGCACCTTCGGCTTCACTTACCGGGCCCAGCTCTATTTCCGGACGATAAACCGGCTCAATTTCATGCTCGTCTAATGCGGCCTCATAGGCATCCGGTAAAATGAAATTCATCGCATCTTCATAAAAAATTTCGCGGCCATATGCTTGCTCTATCATTTTGCGAGGGGCCTTACCCTTGCGAAAACCTTGAACGTTAAAGTGGTGCTTGTTTTTGTTATAAGCTGTTACCAGCCCTTCCCGAAAGCCTTCCGGGCTGACATTAATGGTTATTTTATGTTTTGTTGAATCAAGACTCTCTACTGTGCTTGAAAATTTTTGTACTGAACTCATTACGGTACACTCCATATCTTTACATTTGATTTTTTGCGCAAACCTTAGTATATCACAGCAAGCAAAAATTGGCTATACCGGAACTAAAATTTACCTATTATTTCTGAATTTAATGCCTTTACAACTTCCACAGCCAAATTAACAGCATTTTCATAATCGCTGACGGATGTAATAGAGTTATGACTGTGTGCATAACGAACCGGACAGCCTATTACAATTGTCGGTACACCATTATTGGAAAGTGAAAAATTTGCGCCGTTTGTAGAGCCTTTTGTACGCACAGACTCCTGTACCGGTATGTTTTTCTCATGGGCAAGATCCAAGGCGAAGCGCAAGAAGCGCGGGTTTGTAATCATGCCGCCATCTATGTGACGCAGCATGGGGCCCTTGCCAAGGGATGTTTGCACCATGTACAGTGCCACCAGTGTATCGTCTGCGGGCGCACCCTCAAAACATATGGCAACCTGCGGCTTTACTTGGTTTGCAACTACTCTGGCACCGCGCATACCCACCTCTTCTTGGGCGGTAAGTACACCTACCGGGTTAACGTCAAGTTTAATATCTTTTACCTTGTTAAGCACATCTATTACCGCGGCACACCCAATTCGGCAGTCAAAAGCTTTAGAGATCATAATGCCGTCGCGGTGTTCAAAGTCTGAAGCAGGAACAATTGGGCAGCCGGGAGCTATTTTATATTTTTCGGTCACTTCTTGCTTAGACGACGCGCCAATATCCAATGACATACTTTCTATAGACGGGTTAGTGTTTGCCCCACCGCCAAAATGCGGCATTGTGGCTACTATTACGCCGGATATTAAATCGCCTGATAAATTTTTTACAATCATTTTTTGCGCGTACAACGCGGCGGGAACCCATCCGCCAAGGGTTGTAAACACCAATGTGCCGTCAGGCTTTATTCCGTGTACCATTAACCCAATTTCATCGGAATGTGCATCCAGCATTACCGTTGGCAGCAACGATGGGTTTTCTCTTTCCATATAGAAATTCAAAAGACTGTCACGGCGGGAAGAATAACCGGAAGGTACATATTTTTTTGCCACTTCCAACACGTCGTCTTCAAAACCGGATACGCCAAACGCTAATGAAAGTTCTTTAATCATTTTAAGTGAGTCCATAATTTTCTCCTTTTAGTGTTTTCTGCAATTGCCGCAGTTACAGCCCCTGTCACAGCTTACATTACGCTGAAGAATAACCATATCCGCCGCTTGGTAGGTATCTGCCTTTGTGTCATCCTGGTTTTTTACCTGAACAGCCACTCTGGCGGTTTGGCGGAGTATATTTACGCTTAACACAATGCCGTCGCCATCGGGGGTTTGTACTTTATCGCCCACACCGGGCATACCTTTGTTTAACTCTTCATAGGTTTCTTCCTCATATTTAAGGCAGCACATCAACTTGCCGCATATGCCGGAAATTTTTGTAGGGTTTAGGCTTAAGCCCTGATCCTTAGCAGATTTTATTGAAATTGGCTGGAATTCGTCCAGAAATGTAGCGCAGCACAAAGTACGCCCGCAAATGCCCATACCATTAAGCATTTTTGCTTCGTCACGGACACCAATTTGACGCAATTCTATACGGGTACGGAAGGTAGCCGCAAGGTCTTTCAACAACTCTCTAAAGTCTACCCGCCCGTCTGCGGTGTAGCAAAAGATTATCTTACTGTTGTCAAAAGCTAAATCTACATCCACCAGATACATGTCAAGCCCATGGTTCGTAGTTTTCTCCATCCATATTGGCCTGGCGTCCGCTTCAAATTGGCGGTTCGCCTCTTCCTGCATTGTATCTTCCGGGGTTGCAATACGCACCACCCTGCGCACCGGCTGGTTTAAACTTTGAGATTCCACCTCTCTGCGCTCTATGGCCACTATGCCATACTCTAAACCGCGACCTGTTTCTACTATTACGGGAGTACCTTGTACCAGTTCCTTCTCGCCTACATCACCGGCACTAAAATAATAAATTCTTCCCGCGTCTTTAAATTTTATTCCAACTACTGTCACTGCACCTGCCCCTTTCCGGACAACTTTGCTAACATTAATTCTATCGCAAGCTGAGTGTTCCCGTTTTGGGAAAGCACATTTTTTGTATGAGTAATTGCAGAAATGGCGTTCAGCCACCTTTCGGGCGGTATTTGCCCAGCCCTGCTTATATTTGATATTTTTTCTCCGTAGGCATAATAAATGGAGTCTAAAAATTCCAATAATGCTTCCTTAGACTCTTTAAAAGGTTCAAATTTACGATACAGCGCAAATGCTTCCGTAATATCTAAATTATCGACGGCATCCACTATTTCCTTTGCCGCAGCTTGCAGCTGTGGGTTTTGATCAACCTTACCGTAGGTTTTGCGCAAATGACAGCGTGACAGTATCGTAGGTAAAAAATTGTGTGTGTGTGGCGCAGTAAACAAAAAAAAACCATATGGCGCAGGTTCCTCGATGGTCTTTAACAAGGCACTCTGCGCCGCAGGGGTAAGGGTCTCTGCTTTATCAATAATAAAAACTTTATATTTATAACCAAACGGCTTTGTGGACATTGGCTGTATAATTTGCTCCCGCACATCATCTACACCAATACTGTTTTGCTTTGTTTTTTTTACATAAAAAGTATCGGGATGGTTTCCCGTTTCAAAAACTCTGCACGAAATGCATTGCCCGCAGGGCTCCTCCATATTGGAACCCTGTACGCCTGCATTAATACAGTTTATACCCTTGGCTATCTTTTTAGCTAAGGCGCGGACATTGCCCGGCTCCCCTACTAATATTTGGGCGTGACTCACGTTTTATATTCGCCTCCCGGCTAATATCCTTACATTACTAAACCCGTTTAAACTCTTCAACACCCAACACAAAAATGGTTGCGCCACCAATCGTAACTTCCACCGGATAAGGCGCGAAGCTTTCATTTGCACTTACATTCATTGTGTTTACAGATGTGATTTGTTTACGGCTTTTGCATTTTTGCTCTATGATTTCAATAAGTTCGGGGATACGTTCCTCCGGGGCACCGCATATTAATGTAGTATTGCCCGAACGCAAGAAACCACCTGTTGTAGCAAGTTTTGTAACACTAAAACCTTTAGTGCTTAAATGATCCATAATGTGAAAAGCATCTTCGTCATGAATAATAGCCATTACCAGTTTCATACGTATGACCTCCTTTGGATTATTATAGCCACAAATGTTAGTAAACGCAAGGGAAAATGCCGAGTTTATAGAAATTACCCCCTGATATCACGTTGGCCAATGTGATATCAGGGGGTAAAATTAATCGCCCATCATTTCGGCAATAGCTTTTGTCGCATGAACTGTACTCGGCGGGTGGTGCGGCGGCGCGTAAATTGAATATAACCTCAAAGGGACATTGCCAATGTTTGTAATGTTATGCCACGTACCTGCAGGCACAAATACCGCAAAATCATTAAAAACTGTCTGGCGGAAATTTAAGTTGTTTCTGTCCCTTCCCATTTGCACAATACCCTGCCCCTGCTCGATACGTAGAAATTGATCGTTATCCGGGTGGATTTCCAGCCCAATATCCCCGCCAACCGGGATAGACATCAAGGTTAACTGGAGGTTTTTTCCTGTCCATAATGTTGTACGAAAATTGGGGTTGCCCACTGTCGCGCGGTTAATATCAACTACATAAGGGCGTCTGCCATGGTCTGTGTAACCACTTGGCGGCGATGGACTCGGCCGACGCGGCGGATGCGGGGAATGGGGTGGAATGGGGGGTATTGGATGAATAGGCGGATGATGCTGAATTGGCCGTCTTGGCCTGCGGTGGAACCTACGCATAAAAACATGCCTCCTATGATAAGCTTCGTGCTATTATCATATGAGGCATGACCATTTTTGGGGACAATTAATCTCTTACCTGTATCTAAACTTGTATATCTTTTTTAGTCTCTGCAATATCTCGAAGACAACCGGGCACACATCAGCAAAGCTGATAACACCAAGCAAATGCCACAACCTTTCCGGCCTATCTGTAAATGGAAATCCTTTGCATTCAGCCGGTCTAACATCGTAAATCATACACTTGCCATCATGAGTCGGCAAGCTACCCGGCGCAATCTTAGCACTCAATTCGTCATAATGCGAATTTCCCGGGTCACACAGAAAGATGCAAGGCTCCGGTTTAATTGTATAACTGCTCGTGTCATATTCAGACTTTTTCAAATATTTTGCGATAAAATCGTTTTTATCCTGCCCAATATATTCAGAAATAGCGTCTACATCGGATTCATTTAATGTAGCCGCGTAAGCCTGGCAGCAATTGGCACACTTACAGCAATCATAGCCTGCAAACAACTCGTTGTGAAGTTGCAAAAATTGCGAATCTAACTCGTCTTCATCAGCATGTCCTTTTAAGAACGCCCTAAACGCAATGTTTTCGTCTTCATACTTTTTTGCAATAATGTGCATCTTTTTTGGGTCTATCATAATAATTTTCCTTCCTCCTTGGCAGCTTTCCACGCCTGCAGAAAATTTTCTGCAAAAAACTTGGCTTTTTGTACATTGTCATTCCAAAAATTTTGCTTGAGTATAACATTCTTCCATTTCTCTGTAATTCCAGCCCTTGCTCCACTTGAAAGCGATTCGTAACAAATTACTTTAACATCGCCGACATATTGCCTGCGTGATAAAATAAATCATACATTCTGAAATCACCTTCTCCAATGCCAAAAAACGCCCTAAAAGGCGTTTTCTAATTTATTGATTCGCCTGGGTCTCGAACCCAGGACCCTCTGATTAAAAGTCAGATGCTCTACCGCTGAGCTAGCGAATCGTATAGCCGCTATCCACATGTTGTAAATAACGGCCTAGGGAGAGTAATGGGATTCGAACCCACGGCCTCCAGAGCCACAATCTGGCGCTCTAACCAACTGAGCTATACCCTCCATTTAAATGGGACTCTGCCCCATACCCCGCCGTTTCGCAGGAGTAAATCCTGCTACATTTCCTTCGGAGTGGACGTAAGCGTCCACAAATATCGTACCTGAAGGGATTCGAACCCCTGACCCACGGCTTAGAAGGCCGTTGCTCTATCCAGCTGAGCTACAGGTACAAGCCTTTGGCGGT
>WQTQ01000219.1 GCA_009786175.1 Bacillota bacterium
TTATAACAGCGAACAAATCTTTTGCTCGCAGGTTTTTACTCGCTATTTTACTATCTTGTGCACGTGAAAAATCGATACCTTCCTTAACTTAATGACATTGGTATATACCCCCTGATATCACATTGGCAATATGATATCAGGGGGTAATAAATATAATTCCGATTGGAGCAGAAAATAGTTGACAAACAATCCTAATATTTGTATTGTGTGAGGGCAGAGATTAATGTGCCGGAGTCTTTATTGCTGTCCGGTACTACACCATAAGTAAAGTGAGGTGCCTTATGAACATGCAAATCTTAAAAAGGATGGTTTTCACGGTTGGCTGCATCGCCATTATTATATTGGCCGGGTGTACCAAAGAACAACCATATGCAATTGAAGAAACATCTGCATATTTACCTCTTAATGCTGCAAGAATAGTGGAACTGACCAACCGAGTTCAACCGGTTCAACTTGCCGAAGAGCCGGAGCCATACGATTTCCCGCGGGAATTTGCGTCACTGCACATTACTACTATTGGGCCGGACGCCCCGTTTCAGGTTCGTGAACTTTGGATTGACAGCACGTTTACTTTAGTTGCACCCAACCCCGGCTGGGAGTTTGAAGAGGTGCCGGGCCGTATACGCGGCAGGGGCAGGTCCAGCTGGAGCCGCAGAGATGCAAGGGAAAAACGCCCGTTGCGCATTAGGTTTACAGGCAGTGACCGTGAGCGAAGCATGCTGGGTTCGCCGCATGTGTCACGGGATTGGGTTTTGGTTTCCAACCATTTTGATAAATCGCTGCTGCGGAATTACAGCGCGTATCATCTTGGCACTTTGCTTGACAGCATGGATTGGTCGCCCTTTGCCAGGTCTGTACATTTGTATGTAAATGGCGAGTACATGGGTGTTTACCTGCTTGTAGACGAGCGGACGGTAGAACCCGGCAGGGCTCAATTAACCTTCGACCCGGATCCTGCCATAAGCGAGTACTTTTTCGAAATGGACTGGCGTAATTACAGGAATGATGCTGTTGAAAATGTGGATTACATCCGTGTCAATTCCCATCCGGATGGGGTAATCGGAAGCAGTCGTGTAGGTGACGGAGTTTTTGTAAGAGATCATCTTTATGACTTCCGCTTTCCAAGGGATGAGGATATGACAACAGAACATATACTTTATGTAAGAGATTTTTTGACAGAGCTTGGCACAGCTTTCCGCGCCCGTGATTTTGAAGTAATTGAGCGAATGGTTAATATTGATTCATTAATTGATTATTACCTGGTGCAGGAACTGTACCAAAATGTAGACGCCGGGTTTTCCAGTATGTTTTACCAAATTAGAGGGCAAGGGGACGAGCGCAGGCTTTACATGGGTCCATTGTGGGATTTTGATGTAGCTGCCGGAAACGCATATTGGCTAAACAATCAAACACCATACCGTCTTTACGTTTCACGCAGGTGGTATTGGGCAGACGCTATTCACAACACGCCCCAGCTGCGGGAGCGGATGATTGAACGCTGGAATGACTATGTAAAAGACGCAATCGCCGAAATGTTAGTACATGTCCGTTATATAGCTGAAACCTACGAAGAAGACTTTGAACGCAATTTTGAAAGGCACCAGATTATGGGCGTAGAAATATGGCCTAACCCGGAACATGTTGTAGAAATTGACACGTTTATGGGTCAGGTGGATTTCTTGATTGACTTCCTGCAGCGGCGGGCGGCTTACCTGGACAGATTATTTAACGATAACTAATTTCCTAAAACATAAGTAAACCCGGCTTAAGCGGCCGGGTTACTTTTTTTAAATGAAAATTTGTTTTCTGTATTATAGTAGAGTCGTTTTATATTCTCCCGATGTAAAAACCAAATAAATGCGCACAGGGCTGCGGTTAGCCAAACTCCTTCCATTGGGGTCCGAAGGTATACCTGCATATTTGGTATCGGCACTCCGTTTAAAACAACAGGGTTGTCAAACAAGAGCATTAAAATGGGCACAGACAGGGTAATAAGCAATGACGCCACAGATATATATTTTGTAATTGCAACCGCAACTGCGCCTATGGTAAACGATATTAACGCAATGCGCCAATCCAGCATAATTATTAACCCTAAAGTGCAGGCAACGCCTTTACCGCCTCTAAAATTTAAAAGAAATGGAAAGCAATGCCCCAAAACAGCACCTATTCCCGCATAAAGCCCGGGCAGGACATGGTATGACGCAAAGAACGTGCCCCCGGCGTACATAAAGGCCGGGTCATTGCCTGTTAACGGAGAGAAAAAGGCGAACTCAAGGGGAAACCACCGGTTGTAAACAGCCGTAGCCACAGCAAACGCTAACATGGCCTTAAAAATGTCAATAATAAAAACAATTGCGCCCTTTTTAATACCCAGTACCCTGTTGGTATTGGTAAATCCGGCATTTTTACTGCCATGTTCACGTATATCAATGCCGTTCATTTTGCCTATAATATACGATGTTTGAATCATACCAAACACATAACCGATTAATAAACAAACTATACGAAACAAGTAAAACCCTCCTCTTTTTGTACATTCAATTAAATAGACACCAAAAAATTAATTTGGTTACAGACTATTTTCCGCTTTCCCCTCTTTCGCGGGCGATGAAATGTATTGGTGTACCTTCGAAGCCAAAAGCTTCTCTAATTTTATTCTCTAAATAACGTGTATATGAAAAATGCATCAATTTTTTGTCGTTTATAAACAGCACAAATGTTGGCGGCTTTACGGAAACTTGGGTTCCGTAATAGATTCTTAAAGCTTTGCCCTTATCTGTTGGCGGTGAATGCATGGCAGTTGCTTCTAATAAGATATCGTTTAATACACCGGTGCCAACGCGCAGGGCGTGGTTTTGATATACGGCGTAAATAAGCTCGAACAGTTTGTGTACCCGCTGCCCTGTTAAAGCGGATATAAATAATTTTGGCGCGTAGGGCATGTACGCAAGTTCCATTTCCAAGTCCTTTGTGAATTTGCGCATGGTTTTGTCATCTTTCTCAATTTTATCCCATTTGTTTACGGCTATTATTGCGGCGCGGCCACTTTCGTGGGCGATACCTGCAATTTTTGTGTCTTGGTCGGTTATGCCTTCTTCCGCGTCTATAAGAAGAATACACACATCGCAACGCTCTACGGCGGCAATGGTGCGCAGCATACTGTACCGTTCGATATTTTCTTTTATCTTGCTTTTGCGCCGCAGCCCTGCTGTGTCTATAAAGGTATACTCTTTGCCGTCGCGGGTAAGATATGTGTCTATTGCGTCACGGGTGGTGCCGGGGACATCGCTTACTATAAGCCGTTCTTCCCCCAAAATTTTATTTATAAGTGAAGACTTGCCTGCGTTTGGCTTACCAACTATGGCTACGCGAATACGCTCGTCATCTTCCTCATCTTCTGCCCGCTTTGGAAAATGCGCAACAATTTCGTCAAGCATATCCCCAAGCCCCAGTGCCTGCCCCGCAGAAATGGGAATAGGGTCACCAAGGCCAAGCTCGTAAAATTCATAAAGCTCGTGGTTGTCTTTGGTTGGTGTATCTACTTTATTTACAGCCAGCACCACGGGCTTTTTTGATTTACGCAAAAGATCCGATACATGTCTGTCTGCATCCATTATTCCGGTTTTTATGTCTAGCAGAAACAAAATAACATCCGCACTTTCTATAGCGGCTTCTGCCTGGCGGAAAATATGTTTTGCCATAAGATCATCTGTGTCCGGGTCTAGCCCGCCGGTGTCTATTAAGGTGAAATTGTGTGTAAGCCACTCTGCGTCTGCGTAAAGCCTATCGCGGGTTACGCCGGGTTTATCGTCCACTATTGCAAGACGGTCGCCTACTAAACGGTTAAATAATGTGGATTTACCTACGTTGGGCCTGCCAACTACGGCAACTAATGGTTTTGGCATATTGTTATGCTCCTTATATAAAATGGAAAAAACACAAGAACATCATACCACACTGCGAATATTGTTGCAAAAGCATATTGTGACATGTATAATTCCGCTAATGAACAGTACATAATTGTGGAGTTGATTTGATTGATAAAAAAAGTGTTTTGTTGTTTGGTGATATTAATTTTTCTGTCGGCAGTGCAAGTTAATGCAAAAGCGGAATTGCCCCTAAAGGGCAGGGTTATTATCCTTGACCCGGGCCATGGCATTGGTGCGGATAATGTTTTTGCCGGATACAGCGAGCACACACAAATGCTGATTCTTGCCCGAAAAATACGGACAGAACTGGAGGCCCGCGGCGCAACGGTACATATGACCCGTGAAACAGGTGCGAATGTTTTGCTTTCTGTGCGTACAGCCTTAATGAATAAGTGGTCGTTGGAGGCGATTAGAGAAGCTCGCGTGGCAGAATTGCGGGAAGCACCGTTAATGAGACGCCAGGTGCTGCAAAATCAAATTAGTGAATTGGACAGGCTTTTAAGCATACTAAGAAAAATAATACGCAACCCGGAATATTACGCGCCGGTATATATGAACACGCCTTTTGACATGACCCTTACCAGACGAATCCACCCCCAGTGGCGGCGGCTTTTTCAGATACAAAACGACCCGCTGATACGATATAATTTTCTGGCCATATCTTTGCATTCCAATGCATCAAGTTCATCGCGGATACATGGCGCGGATGTTTTCTTTTCTACAAATTGTAACCCGCGCAACATAAATTACTTCGCAAATTATTCTCATTCGGATAACATGGCGTTTTTTGGGGATATACTGCTTGATAACATGCAAGAAATTGGATTGGCCAGGCGCAGTGTTACCCCGTATCATTTTTTTATGATACGCGAAAACAACTTACCGTCTGTTCTTGTTGAAAATGGCTTCCATACAAACCCCAGGGACAGAGCTAACCTCTTGAACAGGAGTTTCTTATCCAGGCTCGCGCTTGTTTACGCTGACACAATTGAGCAGTATTTTAACGCCATAACCTTGGGAATGGAATATACCGCCGAAGAGGATGGTTTCCGTATATTTACCGAAGGGCCGCCGTTAACCTTGGGTATCAACGAAGCCCAGACAGATGAGCAAGATTATACCCTGGGTTCTGATAATTAAATAATCCGGGAGGATACAAGTGCAGAAAACCGTTTTACAAACAATAAAATATAACGGGATGTTATCCCCCGGTGACAGCGTAATTGTAGGGTTGTCCGGCGGGGCAGATTCTGTTGCACTTTTGTACGTACTGATGCAATTGCAGGCAGAGCTTAATGTTGCTGCAATATTTGCCGTACACATTAATCATGGCCTGCGCGAAAGCGCGGCAGTAAACGATGAAAATTTTGTTTGTGACTTGTGCGGCAAAATACAAATCCCTTTAAAAATTTACCAAGCAGATGTACGCGGCCTGGCAGAAAAAGAGCGTATATCCATAGAAGAAGCCGGACGCAAGCTGCGCTATTTTTATTTTGAAGAGGCGCGCAATGCTTTTGGCGCAGCAAATGTTAAAATTGCAACAGGCCATCACCAAAACGATAATGCCGAAACCGTAATAATGAACTTGGCCCGCGGTGCAGGGCTCCGCGGTTTGTGCGGCATACCTCCAATAAACGGAAAAATTATTCGCCCGTTGCTGGATGTTTCCCGGGAAGAAATTGAAAAATATATAGAGGATAATTCTTTAAAGTACACCACAGACGTAACCAACCTTTCCTATGAATACACACGTAATCGCATACGGCACGATGTTTTGCCCGCCATTGAACGGGCTGTAAACCCCGGCGTGGTGCAGACTGTCGCAAAAAATGCCGCTTGGCTACGCGCTGATGAAGAATACCTGGAAGCTGCCGCACAGCAAGCTTTTGATAGTTTGATAATTTCAAGTGGTGACTGTGAGTCACCACTTCAAGTCTCGTTAAACTCAATTGCCCTTGCCGCTTTGCATCCGGCAATTTCCCGTAGAGTAGTTCGCATTGCCATTGCATGTGTACGCTCTTCCGGGGGCCATCTTTTCAATATTACAGCAAGCCATGTACAAGCTGTTCTTGACCTTGCACAGATGACATCCGGCAAAGAAGTTCATCTGCCCGGGCTTGTAGCGTATAAGGAATATTCCGGCATAGTAATTACAACTGCCGCCCCGCCGAAGGAATTTGGCGAGTACGCATTGCCTGTCCCCACAGTGGCGGATATCCCGGAAATTAACAAAATAATTTCCGTATCTAACGCAATTCCGGATAAATTACAGCCACCAAACCCTAAAAAACCGATTCTGTACTGTACGAAAGCCTTCGAATATGGTATTGTAAGAGGGACGCTTGTTTTGCGCTCTCGCCGTCCCGGCGATAAAATTGTACTAAAGGCCCAGCGGCCATTTACAAAAAAGCTGCAGGATTACTTTACAGACGCAAAAATACCAAGGCATAAGCGGGACACAATTCCCATACTTGCATGCGGTAATGAAGTACTGTGGGTTATGGACGAAAAAAATCCTGTAAGCGCGAAATACTCACCTACAGAATCAATTATAAACCCAATTTGGGTATCCCTATGGAGTGAAGCAGATGATTAAGCCAAAGGTGTTACTTTCAGAGGAACAAATTGCTGCCCGCACAAAGGAAATTGCGGCGGAAATAAACCGGGATTACCAAGGAAAATCCATTTTGATACTTGGTACGTTAACAGGTTCGGTTGTTTTCCTGGCAGACCTTGTGCGGGAACTGACGGTAGATGTACAAATTGATTTTATTAAAATTTCCAGCTATGGCGAAACAACGGAGTCTACCCGGCAAATAAAAGAGGAGTATCTTCCCACTTGGGACATGACAGGTCAGCATGTTGTTATTGTAGAAGATATTGTTGACACAGGCCATACAGCGGCATATTTACGCAAGTATCTTGCAGACAAAAACACAGCGTCTGTAGTAATGTGTACTTTGCTGGACAAGCCCGAAAGGCGCGAAGTAAAAAACCTGCCCACGTGTGAATATATAGGTTTTACCATTCCCAATGCGTTTGTAGTAGGTTATGGGCTAGACTTTAATCAAAAGTTTCGCCAACTGCCCTACATAGGGGTAATAGAATGAGGTGAATAAGTGCAGCCCAGATATGTAAAAAGTTTGAGCCTGTGGGTTCTTATGCTTGTAATTATAATATTTGTTTCGGTTGTAATGGCCAGGAACGGGGAAACAACACAGCAGGAAGTGTATACTTATGCCAATTTGCTGCAAGACTTGGCGGCAGACCGGATTGCCGAGATTACAATAACTCATAACGAAGCGGCAATCTCCGGTGTGGCAGAAGTAACGTTACGCTACAGTGGTGTTACCTACACGGTAAATATACCTAACTTAAATGCATTTCAGGTGCGTGTCGATGAGGCATTAAGCATGTCACAGGTTTTAAATGTAAACACCATGCCGCCAACACGCCCCAGTTTTTTGATGCAAATGCTGCCGACTTTACTGATATTCGGTATTTTTATAATTGTATTCATTGTTATTATGAACCATATGCAAAACAATGCAGGTGGCGGCAAGGCAATGAATTTTGGTAAAACACGTGCAAGAATGTCGCATCTTAGTTCCCAAAGGGTAACTTTTGACCAAGTTGCCGGCCTGGAAGAAGAGAAAGAAGAACTTGCGGAAATTGTAGACTTTTTAAAAAGCCCGCAAAAATATCACGACCTTGGCGCACGTATTCCAAGAGGTGTTTTGCTTGTTGGCCCCCCGGGTACAGGCAAGACATTTTTGGCCCGGGCAGTGGCCGGTGAAGCGGGTGTACCGTTTTTTAGTATCTCCGGTTCAGACTTTGTGGAAATGTTTGTAGGCGTTGGTGCGTCCCGGGTAAGGGACTTGTTTTTGCAAGCAAAAGCCGCCGCCCCAAGTTTGATAATGATAGACGAAATTGACGCAGTAGGCCGTAAGCGCGGTTCCGGCCTTGGGGGCGGCCACGATGAACGTGAGCAAACCCTAAACCAGCTGCTTGTAGAAATGGACGGTTTTGGTGTACGTGAAGGCGTTATTGTACTTGCGGCAACAAACCGCCCGGATATTTTAGACCCCGCGCTGCTTCGCCCCGGCCGTTTCGACAGGAAAGTTACGGTAAACAGCCCGGATGTAAAAGGCCGCGAAGGGGTGCTTAAAGTACACGCGGTCGGTAAAAAACTTGCTACGGATGTTTCCCTTAAAACAGTGGCGCAAACCACAGCGGGCTTTACCCCCGCAGACTTGGAAAATCTGATGAACGAGGCCGCTTTGCTTGCGGCACGGGATAATAAACTTGCCATTGATATGGAATCTATCCGCAAGGCATTCATTAAAATGGGCATAGGCACAGAAAAGAAAAGCCGTGTAATCAGTGAAAAAGAACGGCGCATGACCGCGTACCATGAAGCGGGCCATGCCATTTGTCATGAAATTTTACCGGACTTGGATTCCACTTACATGATTTCCGTAATACCCACAGGCCATGCAGGCGGCTATGTAATGCCGCTGCCCGGCGAAGACAGAACCACCATGAGCAAACGGTATATGGAACAGCACATTGTTTCCCTGCTTGGGGGCCGTGCGGCGGAAGCATTAGTGCTTCACGATATTACAACAGGTGCGTCCAACGACATAGAGCGGGCAACAAGCATGGCACGCAGTATGGTAATGAAGTACGGCATGAGCGATATACTGGGGCCAATCCAATTTGGCAATAATAACGAGGAAGTTTTCCTTGGCCGTGACATTGCAAATACCCGTAACTATGGAGAGCAAGTTGCGTCGATAATTGACACAGAAATTAAGCGAATAGTTGAAGACGCTTACAACGAAGCCGTGCGTATACTTGAGACGCATATGGATGTAATGCACAAAATTGTTGAATTGCTAATGCTAAAGGAGCGGGTGTCCGGCGACGAAGTGCGCGCACTATTCCCAATAGGGACTTTAACGGTGAAAGGAACCGGCGCGGCAGGGCTGCTGTAGCATTGTAAAATGTTTCCGAAAGGGTGATGAAAATGCGTTGGATTATGGGCTACTGTATTGCAATATGCTTGCTGCTGGTAATAATTAGTCAAAGCATCATTTTTCCTACGTTTTTTATGCCCTTTTTTACATGGCAGTACAACCGCTTGGGTGTAGCCGAAACAGTACAAATGGAGAAAGATGAACTGATGCGCGTAACCACAGACTTACTGGACTACATGCGCAACCGCCGTGACAGCCTGGAAGATGTGTATGCCATAGTGGCCGGGCAGGAGCGCAGGTTTTTCAGCGACATTGAAATACGCCATATGATAGATGTGCTGGATTTGTACAATGTAGCGTTTATGATACGCAACATAGCTTTTTTTGTAATGGTGGGGCTAATATTGTGTATGATTCTTTTGAAATACCGTGTACTGTATGTTTTGGCCCGCTGCTGCAGGGAAGTTCTGACCGGTTTTATGATTTTGTCTGCCATTTTGGTTGGCCTTATTGCGATAAATTTCGAGCGGGCGTTTGATATTTTTCACGTTATATTTTTTAACAACGACTACTGGATTTTGGACCCGCGGGTAGATTTACTGATTAACATGGTACCAATTTACTTCTTTATTCACATCTCCATATTTATTGCGTTGCTGTTAGTACTTTCATCTGCCGTAATTATTGTAACGGCTACAGTGTACTTGCGGCATACGTCACAGCAAATGTTTGACCTATGAGCCGGGCTGTAAAAGTACGGCGTGCAATTTTATGGCTGCTGTTTGGTACCGGCAGCATTTCCCGTATAAAGCGTATGCCGATTCGTTGGAAAATTGTCAGGCCATTGCTGCTGCTTGCAGTGGTAATTATTGTATTTATCTTTATTAGAGTAATTTTGTGGATACTGCTGACGGTTGTTTCTATTTTTGTCCTGCTTGTAATATTGCTGGCCATTCCTATGCGGTACAATGTAAGGGCAAGTACGGTTTCCGGCGGGGAAAAGACGGCACTGGCAAAAATGAATTATTTTTTTTGGCTGGTTAGGGCTGTTTATGTATACGAAGAGGGTGACAGTCAGTTTAAAGCCTATATTGGCTGGTATCAATTAGGCAGCAGAAAAAAGAAGGTGAAGAAAGCAGAAAATGCGGTTTTGGAAAGCGTGGCCCCAAGTGCCGAACAGTCTGATGAAAAAGAGCCCGAATCCAAGGCCGAAAAGATGCCGGAGCCAGACCGTAAGCCTGCAGGCCGCTTTAAATCAATTAAGGATACGTATGCAAAAATTAAAGCCAACATAAACGTGGTATTGACATATCCTAACCGGAAAATTATTACGGAGCTTATATTTGGCACCACCAAGAAACTATTCAAAATTGTAAAGCCAAAGCATTTTGACATTTATGGCACCGTAGGGTTTGCGGACCCGGCAAAAACGGGAATGTTTATAGGCCTTTACGAGGCCATTACGGAACTGTTTGGAATAAGGCAAAATGTACGCCTTCACGGTAATTTTGATACGCCAAGTATGGCAGCAGACCTTCAAGTTACCGCAAAAGGAAGCATTAGTATAGCCCGTATGGCATTTCCCATAATAATGTTAATAATAAAAAAACCAATACGCACACTAATAAAAGATCTGCTAAGAGAGGAAGATTCCAATGAGTAACAGCACCAACGAAAGCTTGAAAGTGTTATTTTCCAGAATGGATGAATTTGTTAACACAAAGACTGTTGTGGGCGACCCTATAGTTATGGGCGAAACAACCATTATCCCGCTTGTAGATGTGTCTTTTGGGATGGCCACAGGTGTAACAGCCACAAAAGAAGATGAACCAAAAGGCAAAGGCAAAGATGGCGGCGCAGGCGGGATGGGTGCTAAAATGACACCGTCCGCAGTTATTGTAATTACTAACGGCTCTGTTCAGCTTGTAAATGTAAAAAACCAGGAAAGTATGGGCAAAATAATTGACATGATCCCCGGCATAGTAACGAAATTCAGCTCATTGTTTGGCAAAAAAGACGATTTTGAGGCATTCGCAGATAAGGTAGAGGATGCAGGGTTTCAGTTTGAAGACCTTGCGACAGAAGAGTAACCGTTTGTCCCAGCGGCAGTGTAATGTTTGGCGTGGTATGTCCGCAGGGCAGCCCCCAAATGGCAGGTTTTCTTTCGGATATTACCAACTCCTGTATGGCTGTGTGTAGAGTGTCCAGGCTTTCCGGCGAAAAATCGCCAAAAGCTATACCTGCCGCATCTTTAAATTTGCCTGCCAGTTTTAACTGCAAAAGTAATCTGTCAACCCGGTAAGGCTCTTCCTTTGTTTCTTCCAGAAACAGGATGCGCCCCCGGGTTTTTATTTCGTAAGGTGTACCCAATGTAGAGGCAATAATGCTAAGGTTGCCCCCGGTAAGAATGCCTGCTGCGCGGCCTGGGTAAAGTGCTGCTGCGGGCAAGTGAAAAGCCCAGCCTACTGTAAAATTTGAGCCGCAGGAAGCAGGCATTGGTCCATGAAATGTTGCCAAGCCGCAAAACTGGTTTAACACAATGTGCAGTGCGGTAACATCGCTGAACCCAACAAATATTTTGGGGTTACGGCGAATCAGTTCGTAATTTAAACATGGCAGCAGCCGCGCGGCCCCGTAGCCGCCCCGTGCCGCAAATATGCCCTTTATGCTTTTGTCCGCAAAAGCGGCGTGTAAGTCGTTCAGGCGCAGACTGTCCTCCCCTGCAAGGTAGCTCCCGTGGGATGCGTAACAGCTGTCCATAACTTTAACTTGCAGGCCCAAATCTTTTAACTTTTGTACTCCGTTTTCCAATTTTTCTGTATTACATATTCCGGATGTGGCGGTTACGGCCACCGTGTCCCCTTTCGTAAGCGGTCTTGGTATTTGCATAACTATACATCCTTTGCTTGCCAAAGGCGGCGTATTTAAGTACAATGCCGGTAAAAATAATACATAGGAGGAATATTTATGATAAGCCCCATGCAATTAATCGAAGATTTTAGGAAACTGGGGGTACTGGAAGACGATACAATTATCATCCATTCGTCTTACAACGCGCTTAAGGGCGGCGGGCAAATTGACGGCGGCCCTGTTGCTGTAATTGCCGCGTTAAAGGAGTTGGTAAAACACGGCACACTAATGTTCCCTACATTAAGCTGGGAGAGTGTGTCATCGTCCAACCCCCGTTTTATTACAAAGGAAACTGTAAGCTGCGTGGGAATTTTGCCGGAAATTATGCGGCAATCGGAAGGGGTTGTGCGAAGCGTACACCCTACCCACAGTGTTGCCATATGGGGCAAGGATGCCCAAACCATAGCAGATGCCCACATCCGCGATTTTACGCCTGTAGGGCCCAACTCGCCGTTTCATGAAGTACGCCGCAGGAACGGTAAAATAATCATGCTTGGCTGTGGGTTGGAATCTAACACGTCTATGCACGGGGTAGAGGAGCTTATTGCGCCGTACTATGTTTATGGCGAAAATACAGATTACGAATTGGTTTTAGAAAATGGCGAAACCGTAACACAAGCTTACTTAAACCACGGCTTTGACGGCATAGAGCAGCGTTATGAGCGTATTTTAGACCTGCTTTCCCCCGGGGAATTTGCCCGGGGCAAGGTGTTGAATGCAGACTGTACCGTGTACAGCGCGAAAGCAGTTTGGGAAAAGGGCATTAATAAATTGCGGGAAGACAAGCTTTATTTTGTAGATGTGACAGATGCGAAGCAGTAAAACATTTTATTCAGTTGGTCCAATATTGGGACCAACTGAATGCGAAATTAATCTAAGACGGAGGTCACTATTATGAACAATCCACAGGGCTTCAAATTATCACCGCAGCTGGGCTATTTTCAGAACCTGGGCGTAGATGTAATGGCGTTTGACGACATTTATCCGGAAGGGCACCAATCTGGGGTAAGTATTATTATGCATGGCAACAGGGTAGCCACCAACGGAGATATTCGTCTGGAACAAACCCCCGGCCAATGGCAGCCCGTACCAAAACAAGGGGAGCGGAAACTTGACGAAGACGCAAACACAATTACAACAGAACTTGCTTTCCCGGACGAATCCCGTCATTTGCGGGGCTTTAACCCAATGATTTACCCAGATTTCCGCTTTAACTACACCGTTACGGTAAAAGGCGAAGGAGACAAAGTTACAGTAAATGTAGATTTAGACACCCCGGTGCCGGTAAAGCTGCTGGGCAAAGTGTGTTTTAACCTGGAGCTGTTCCCCGGCGCATTGTTCGGCAAGCCATGGATAATGGACAACAAGCAAGGCATTTTCCCGGAGCAGCCAAACGGCCCAACCTTAACACTTACACCAAATTATTTGCACACAGGGGATTTTGCCCAGCCGGATGCAAAGGCAGATATAAAGCGGCTCTCCGGCAATAATACAACCTACAACCCAATAATCGCCGACGATATTATTGCCGAGCCATATGCAGTGGGTAAACGGTTTACCGTCCGGCCGGACTGCCGGTACAACTGTTTCACCATCGAAAGCAAAGGTTCGGAGCTGAAACTGTACGATGGCCGTATGAACCACAATAACGGCTGGTTTACAGTTAGCAGCGGAGTACCTGCCGGGGCCACAAAAAACGCCATTCAATGGGTAATTACCCCAAGTGTTGTACAAGATTGGCTGTACCTGCCTGTTGTGCAAACATCCCAGGTTGGCTACCACCCGGGCCAGCCAAAAGTAGCTGTAATAGAACTGGACAAGCGGGAAGAAAAACGCGAAAACGCGGTACTGTACAAGATAACGGAAAACGGCCCGCAGCAGATTCTTACCGCAAGCGGACAGGAGTGGGGCCAATTCCTGCGCTACAACTACGTGAAATTTGACTTTACAAGTATAAAGGAAGAAGGCCTGTACAAAGTTGCGTACGGCACTTCCGAGTCTTCCATTTTCCGCATTGCGGCGGATGTTTACGACAGGGGCGTTTGGCAGCCCGTGTTGGAATATTTTCTTCCGGTGCAAATGTGCCACATGCGCGTAAACGAAAAATACCGCGTATGGCATGGCCTTTGCCACGAAGACGATGCCCGTATGGCTCCTGTAAATTACAACCACATTGACGGATATGTACAGGGGGATTCTACCCTTACAAAATATAAGCCCGGCGACATTGTGCCCGGGCTAAATGTAGGCGGCTGGCACGATGCCGGCGATTACGATCTGCGTGTGGAATCCCAAGCAGGTGAATTTTACATTTTGACAATGGCATACGAGGCCTTTGATGTGAACTACGACACCACAACAATTTGCCAAAAAGCTAAGCTTGTAGAAATACACCAGCCCGACGGCAAAAATGATATTCTGCAGCAAATTGAACACGGCGTACTAACCGTAGTTGCCGGGTACCGCGCCCTTGGGCGGCTTTACCGGGGCATTATTGAAAACGACTTGCGCCAATATGTTATGCTTGGGGACAGCGCGGCACTTACAGATAATATTATAGGCAATGACGACGACCGCTGGGTTTTTACGGAAGATAACCCGCCGCGGGAACTGTCAACGGCAGCCCACCTTGCGGCTGCAGCGCGCACCTTAAAGGGCTTTAACGACGAACTAAGCGGCCAGGCATTGGAAGCGGCACGTGAGCTGTTCGAAATCACTAAAGTTGAAAACGACCGGGCAAAAAACGCGAAAATACACGCGGCGGTAGAGCTTTACCTTACCACCGGCAATCAAATTTACAAAGACTTCCTGCTTGCGGAGGTTGAGTTTATAACAGGGCAAATTAGCCAACTTGGCTGGATTGTCGCCCGTGCAGAGCAAAAAATGCAGGACGACGGCTTTACAAAAGCAATACGCGCCGCACTGCCAGCGTTAAAAGAATCCTTTGTAAAACAAAGCGCGGAAACCCCTTACGGAATCCCTTACCGCCCGCATATTTGGGGTGCAGGCTGGAATATTCAGCGGCTTGGCTACGAATACTACTTCCTGCACAAAGCCTACCCGGATATTTTTGAACCGGACATGATCTTTGATTCCCTCAATTTTATTTTGGGGTGCCACCCGGGTTCCAATACAGTATCATTTGCTTCCGGTGTTGGTGCAAAATCGGCTACGGTTGGCTACGGCCTAAACCGGGCAGATTGGTCTTACATCCCCGGCGGTGTTGTTTCCGGTACGGCACTTATCCGCCCAGACTTCCCGGAGCTGTTAGAGTTCCCGTACCTGTGGCAGCAAGTTGAATACGTAATGGGGGGCGGTTCCTCCCATTACATGTTCCTGGTTTTGGCGGCGCAACACGTTTTGCGAGGAATGAAATGACGAAGCAATCCAGTGACTTTTAAATTACAACGGAGGTGTGAAATGTCTATTACCAAAAAAGCCTATGTATACATCCTATTCAACAAACGCAACGGCACGCTCTACACCGGCGTCACTTCCGACTTAGTAAAGCGCGTTAACCAACACAAAACCAAAGCAACAGATGGTTTTACAGGCCGATACGATGTAAATAAGCTTGGGTATTATGAAGTTCACAGCGATATACAAGCAGCAAGGGAGCGAGAGTATCAAATTAAGGCCGGTTCCCGCAACAAGAAGCTGGAATTGATACAAGGCATGAACCCTTATTGGAATGACTTGTATGAGTCGGTTTTGCGAGGGTAAAGTCGCTGGATTGCTTCGTCGCCTTGCGGCTCCTCGCAAAGCCGCTCGCAGCCTGTAACCAAACCGTAACATAAGCGATGCTCATTTAAACAAAATTAACTGGGCATCGCATTTTTTTTGTGCAAATTTTCCTATAGAAGATTTTTGTTGTTGCACATATCACAACAAGGTTGTATAATAACTCCAACTTGATTGGGGAATATGGCAAATGGCTTGCATTTTCCATATTTATTAACCAAAATACATGTGAATTGGGGTGTTTTGTGTCTGCAAAATCTGATTCCGCGCAAACTCATGTTGCTTTGCATAAGCGGCCATGGTATGTAAGAATGCTGAAGCAGTGGGATTTGCAGCTTCTTGTAATTCCCGCAATTATCTACATCTTTATTTTTTTCTATGTACCAATGTACGGTATTATTATCGCCTTCCAAGAGTTTAGGTTGGGGGATACTTTTGGCCTAAGTGAATGGGTAGGGCTGGAGCATTTTAGAGTTTTGTTCAACGACCCATTTTTCCCAAGGATAATGCGCAATAACATGGTAATGGGTGCCTTGCGTGTTTTCCTTTACTTCCCGTTACCAATACTATTTGCCGTACTTTTGAACGAGCTGCGTAGTGTAAAATTTAAGAAATTTACGCAAACTGTAAGTTACTTGCCCTTCTTCATAAGCTGGGTAGTAGCGGCTACATTGTTACGGGACTTTTTACATGTAGAGCATGGTGCATTTAACCAATTATTAATGTCCATGCGCATAATAAGCGAACCCATGTTCATTTTTGGTGACGGTCGTTATTTCTGGGGCCTATTCTTCATTTCACATGTATGGAAAGAGATTGGTTTTGGCGCAATTATTTATGTAGCCGCCATAACCAGTATAGACCAAGAACAGTACGAAGCCGCGTCGATTGACGGCGCAAGCAGGATACAAAAAATGTGGTATATAACTATTGCCGGCATAAAGCCTACAATAATAATCCTGTTTATTCTAAATGTCGGCTCATTTATGGTAACGAGTTTTGACCAGATAATGATGTTAACCGATATGATGAATAATTCATTCCTAAGAGACAGGGCGGATATTTTATCAACTTACGCATTCCGTGTGGGTATTGCCAATCGTCGTTTTAGCTTTGCTTCCGCGGTAAACCTATTCGCTACACTAATTAACTTTGC
The DNA here is from genome assembly GCA_009786175.1 of Bacillota bacterium. The sequence goes on from WQTQ01000219.1 coordinate 16,719, forward strand.
AATACTCTTGCTTGCTAACTGGATTGCAAGACGCAAAAGCGAATCCTCGCTATTCTAAGGAAGGGGCTGATTATTTATGGTAGGTAAACGTACAATAAGTGACCATATATTGGATGGGGTTATACTCCTGATTATGTTACTGCTAATTGCATCGGTTTTGTATCCACTTCTTAATGCCCTTGCAATTTCATTAAATCATGCGGAAGATACAGCCCGGGGCGGTATTACATTATGGCCTAGGGTATTTGCTATAGAAAGTTACCGCAGTATTTTTAATAACCCAATAGTATGGCGTGCGTACGGCGTTACAATATATCGTACGGTGGTTGGTACATTGGGTGCCTTGTTTGCCACAGGTATAATTGCATTTGGCCTCGCCCATTCTAATTTGGTTGGACGTAAATTTTATGCATTTTTTTGCTTGATACCAATGTATTTTGGCGGTGGGATGATACCGATGTTCCTATGGATACGCCAGTTAGGTTTATTTAACAATCCGTTGGTTTTTGTTGTTCCTTTCTTAATTGGTATGTTTAATATAATCTTGATGCGCACATTCTTCCAATCCTTGCCGGATTCTTTGGAGGAGTCTGCAAAGTTGGACGGGGCAAATTATCTGCAAATTTTCTTTAAAATTATTATCCCTGTTAGTACACCAATTTTTGCAACAATAGCATTATTTGTTGGTGTGGGTCACTGGAATGATTGGTTTGTTGGCAACGTATATATAACTCGAGCCGAATGGCGTCCAATGCAAAATATATTGCTTAGTGTTATAAATGAAGCAAGGTTTGCAGAGCAAATGGCTGCATTACAGGCAGAGTTTGGCGGCGCGGCTGCTTTAGGAGGCAGGGGACGCCCAACAAACGTGCGCAGTATAACAATGGCAACTATGTTTGTTACTATCGCGCCCGTAATGGTGATTTACCCGTTCTTGCAACGGTATTTTATAAAGGGAATGATGGTAGGCTCCATAAAAGGATAGCCCCATCCCATAAAACAAGGAGGAAATGTAATGAACAAGAAGTTAGGACTTTTATTGCTGCTTATTGCAATTTTAGCATTGGCTGCAGCATGTGGCAGAGGCGGCGCAGACGATAGAGACCGCGAAGGCCGCCCGTTTGTAGAATTTAGTTGGTACCACAGCTACGACTGGTTTACCCCGCGCGTATGGGGAAGCGACGTGATCAGCAGCCATTGGGGCGAGAAATTTAACATCCATGCCAACACATCAGCACCGGATGCAAACGCAATGGAGGTTTTAAACCTCATGGTTACGGCAGATGACTTACCGGATGTTATTTGGATGGACAGAAGCCCTCAAATGATTGAAATTGCAAACCTTGGCCTACTATACAGCATAGATGAGCTTATCGCTTTTGGCTATGACAACTGGTACCACGAAAATGTACCTGCCTCTGCACAAGCTTTTTATGCGGAAGCTACAGGCGGCATAAACTATGTAATCCCTAACTGGGTGCGTATGGGTACACCGGGTGTATGGGGCGGCGCAACAGGCGGTAACCAAGCTTGGATGTACACTCTTAATGTTTATAATGCTGTTGGTGCACCAACATTTAGAACTTTTGAAGACCTGTACGCATATGCAGTTGCTGTACGTGACGCTAACCTTACAAACGCGGAAGGCGCGCCTATAATCCCTGTATTGTTTAACGGCGGCGGGGGCAATCATGGTGCTCAATTTGTAGGCGGTATCGCTGCATCTTTTGGTTTGACAGCGGATACATGGTTTGGCTGGTGGGCTGTTAAGCAAGACGGCACCTATGGAACTGTTTGGGATAACACAGTATGGCGCGCGGCGGTAATGGAAGCAAACCGCTGGCACCGTGAAGGCTTGTTCCCTGCTACGAACATGACAAACTCGAATGATCAATTTCTAGAAAACTTTACTGCTGGCCGCGGCGGACTTATTTTCCACGACCATTCAGGTGACAACTCGGATGGTTTCCGTCGCTTGCTACGCGAATCCGACCCGGGCAACTCTATCGAAGTTATTTACTACATGGGCCCCAACAGACCACATATTTTCTTGCCTGCAAGAGGTTTAGCGCACGAACAAATTCAACACCAAGTACATGGTACACTTGGTTGGAACACATCTTTGATAACAAGACATGCATCCCGCAACTCTAATCCGGGTCGTATCTTCGAACTTTTAACATGGATGCTTTCCCCGCTTGGCAGTATAGAAATGATGTTTGGCCCTCAAGGTCATTTGTGGGATGAACTAAACGCACAAGGCTATCCGATTCTTCACACATCTCCGGAAGATTTAACAGGCGAGCAAGTTGAAGAGATTGGTCTGTGGCGTTGGGACAGACACGGCCATGCAAACAACGTAGACAACGCGAAATTTGCCGCCAATGAAATGCTGCCGCCGGAATCTCGTAACTGGGTAGACTATATGCAAGCAACAATATTTACACCAACCCTACGCTTATCCGACGAGTTCCAGCTTATGAGTCCGCAAATTGATTCGTTGTCACCGTTGGGTATCGCCCGTCAAATGATGTATGACTTTATGCAAGAAATGCTTCCGCAAATAATCCTTGCCTCTTCTTACGAAGAAGCACAACGCTTATTTGACCAAGTTCGTGACTTCTTGTACGCAAACGGCATGGCAGAAATCGAAGAAATTTACAACGCAAGATGGCACCACAACAAAGCCCTTCAAGGCGGTTCTATCTTTGATTTGACCAATATTCCCAGATAATTAAATTGACTGGATATTAAACACCACCCGGTTCCGGCCAGGTGGTGTTTTTGTTGCCGTACCTATTCTATCAACCACAAACTCACCGCGTTTTGCATCCTTCTGGCGGCGGTAGGGGCGTCAATTAGCCCACGCAAAAACTGATCTAATGTATCTTCCACTAACCGGCCGGGTATCATCGGCCAAAGCATTGCCATGGGTTGTTCATTGTAAGCGGCAATGCGGTCTATGGCCGCTTCAAATTGCCGGTTGCGGTCACTGCGGTTGCGGAAGTTTTGGAAGCTGGGCAGTGCCACATCGGATCTGGGTGTAGCGTCCGGGCCCGGCGGCGGGCTAACCAGCCTTCTGTACCAGTTGTAATTTGCGTCTTCAAAATTGCGGAAGGTAGTTTCTCTAAAGGTGGAGCGCAGAATAGACGATGCAAGGGACTGGGCTCCCCAGTCATTGCGGGACAGCCTTCGGGGTATTAGTCCGCCGGTAAAGCGGCTAATGCCTTCTGCGGCAAAAGTATTCGGGTTTGCGTAGGCGTAAATCAAGTGTTTTGCAAATTCCCATGCCAAGGCCCCGTCTGCGCGCCCGGTAATGCAAATGCCGGACCAGGACTGCCTAAATGCCCCCGGGGTGTCTATCAAAAACCTGCCGTTTGTATCCGCAAGGGGGATGGAATGTATAAAATACGGCGGCATCACCTCTTCAAAGAAAATTCTGTAATGGGCGATGTTGTTTGTGCCCGCGTAAAATACATAAGTTTCGCCCATTCTCCGCAGCTGGTGACGGAAGCTGTAGCCCGTCCAAAACGGAGCACAATACACCCTGCAGGGGCACCAGTTAAAATTGTAGCCCATGCGCCACCAGTCGCTGCCTTGGTCTAAAAACCACCATGGCCGTTCCCACGCCTGGCATTCTATAGCCCATGGGTCACGGATGGCATTAACGCGGCCAATTAGGTCAAGGTATTCTGCGAAGCGAGGGTCCAAAAGGTTGGAGGTATTGGTGTTAAAGTCTATAAATTCGCCCATGATTGCTTGCAGCGCATTGGTGTAATACGTAAGACCTGCGCCGTCTGCATAAAGCAAATGGCCAAATTCGTCCGGATAGGTATAGACTAAGTCTAGGTAAAATTCCATCATTTCCACAAGGGTAACGGAAGATTTATTGGTCCAATGATCCAAAAATTCCGACGGCAGGGCAGCGTTTACACCTACGTAGTTCATGCCAAAACTTGTGGGGAGTACATATAAGTTACTGTTAATTTCAAATGCTTTTAATGCTTGGGTAAAAAATTCGTCCCGGCTTGTGTTTGGGCAAGCGTCCATTAATGTATAAATATTTTGTAAAAAACCGGAGTTGGCCAAGGCATGAATATTGTGTTTAAAAGGGTCAAACATAATAATGTCGTTGCTCATGCCTGCCATAAGCTCTAATTGAAAACGCATACCGCGGGTGTCCATCCCAGCCATGTCCTGCCAGCCGTAGTAATCTATTTCTACATGAAAGTTGTAGGGTATTTCCCGCGCTTGCCAGTCTGCCTGCATTGCTTGGGCGGCCTGGCGGATAATGCGTACATCCACACAGCGGGCACGTATGGTTAAAGTGCGGCGTGGCTGAATTTCCCACGGTACATACAGTTCAATTTCCGGCCTATACCTGTTAAACCACGCGGCTGTGGCTGTTTCCATTTGGTTTGCTGCTTCGTGGGCGGGCATATCGGTTTGTAGAAATTGATGAAGCACATCTGTAACCGGGCCGCTGTATGACATAAAAGCCCCATGGGGCGCAGAAAGCGGCCATGTACTGTATTGCTGCAGACGGGATACAGCTTGTGTAACGGCAGCGGTTTCGTTTTCCGCCACCAAGGCCGGTAAGTCTTTGTGTAAAAGCAGGCGGTTAAAATCTGCCTGTAAACTTTGCGGCAAATATCTTTGCAAGATTGGTATGTTTGTGCCCAAATGAATGGTTGTAGTGGCACTTTCTGATATAGCTTGCGCCAAAAATTTCATTACAAGCTGTGGGCAGGCCGCATGGCTTACTACCATTTCCATGCTGTGGCTGCGGGAAATTAACCTACCGTTTTCGTCTGCCAGTGGTATGTAATTGACAAAAAAAGGCTCGCTAAACTCGAACAGTCCGTAAATACCTGCGGTTCTGTTATAAACCCGTGAAAATACGTAACGGTCGTGCTTAACTGCCATATCTCTAAAGGTGTGCCGCCAGTCGATAGGCGGTGTATTGAAGCGGCGGTTATCTTTATAAGCACCGCGGATACTGTCCAATAAACTTAATGTATTGGTAAAGTCGGCGGTACGCGCCGCGAAGTTTATCGTGTAGTTAAGTTCCGGCAAAAATGCTTCCGTCGCGGTTAAACCGTGGATAAATGAAAACTCTGCCCATTGAAGGTATTGGCTTACTAAGTCCAAGTACAGGTTGGCGATGTCTGTTGGTGCTGCCCGGTCAAGGGCGGTAAAACGGGACATAAAAGATTGCGGTACGTTGGCGTTTATACCAATAAAATCTATGCTAAAATCTATGGGCAGCATGTACAAACGTCCGTCTATTTCTATGCTTTCAAGCACATTTGTAAAAAAATCTTCCCGGGTGAAGTAATCTGATTTATCAATTATTGTATAAATGTCTGCCAAAAAGCCTTCTTCGATGAACCTGTCCAGCATTATATTGTTGCGTACAAAAACGTCCGGGCCAAACCCGGCAGCAAACTGGCTAAGAAGTAATTCCTGCTGAGCGGGCCATTCTTCCTGGGGGTAATGTGCAAAATTTACGGGAACATCCCGCTCTTGCTCTTCAAAATACTGCCGTAAAACCCGGGCGGCACCTTGCAGCCGCGGCATTGTGACAAAAGGGGTGGAAATAGTGAAGGATGTTATGCGCCGGTTGTTGTTCCATTGCACTACGCCATAGACAGACAGGCTTAGGATGGCAACTGCCGTTACGGCGGCTGCAATTGTAGAAAATTTGCGCTTCATAATTACTCTACCACCGTAAACCTTACCGCCATATATTGCCGGGCGGGTAATTCTACATACAAATTTTCCATTGCCATTACGCCGCAGTCGGTAATTGTCATATTCCAGGTGTCAATTATATCTACTTTGTAATTGCCTTTAGGCAGGTTGTTTCTTCCCAAATACGGATGATCGGAATGGAACGCCCTAAAACGCGGGCGGCTAAAGTCCAGATACGCAATGTATTTCAAGTAGCGGCGGTTGCAGCATTGGTCCATTTTTGCAAAACCCCAATGGTCGTAAGCGTAGAATAAAATCAGGTCTGCTTCTACGCCTATGTCTTTTAAGTCCCATATGCATTGCTCTAAATGGGCGTAAAATTTGGGGTTGGGGCGTGTGTAATCGAAGCCGGTTTCAAGATTGCCCTCGAACGGATACAGCTCAGGTTCGTTCTTGTTAAAGTCGTAATGTTTTGGGAAAACGCACATACGGATTTTTTTGAAGCCCGGGGTTTTCTTTAGGCTTTCAATTGTTTGGCGGCGCAGCTCTGCGGGCTGGTGAACCCAGGCATAGCAAGTGGTGCCCAGCGGATACAGGGGCGAACCGTCGTCATAGGCGAAGTGCAGACCGCGGGTACGGGCTACGCCATGCTCGCCTTCTTCCGGCGGGGTACATGTGAAGCAGCCGGTAATGCCGTTAAGCCCCGGTATTTCAGAAAAAATTTCATAGGCCCATTCCCCTTCGCAGTCGGGCATGAAGCGGATTTTGAAAGTGTCGCTGCCGTCGTAAAAGCCGTAGGATGTCAGTTTGCGGTTGCCCTTTTGGAACACGGCTTTAATTTCCAAATCGAAAGGGTTACGGTTTGTAACAGGTTGTTCTTTAGTAAATTCCCACATGCCCCAAAGGGGTATACTTGATTGCATAGCCGGTCCTCCTATTTTAGCTTGTAAGTTTTCCTGCTTTAAGCTAACATTTGTGCAAAGTATTTGCAAGGGTTAAATGTTTACCCCCTGATATTACATTGCCAATGTGATATCAGGGGGTAAGTTTATTTCCGCAGCCTTTTGATAATCTCAATACTCATCCGCGCGTTGTGATACGGACAGGTGTACCCGTCGCTTTTGTTACGATGGTTTTGCGGCGTACCGTCGTCATTTACCCAGGCGTACCAGCCCCCAAGGCTTCTGTCGATGAAATACTTATCAATGCATTCAAGGGCGGCCAGCGCAGCGTCCAAAAATTTTTCTTCTTTTGTAAGTTGGTAGGCGTTTAAGAAGCCTACAACGGCCTCATTTTGTTCCCACCAAGAGAAATTAGCGGAATACCGCCTTTCCCGTGGGTGGTATTCCGTATGCATCCCGCCGTTTGGGGCAATGCCGTCATCATAGGCGGCACGTGCCATGTTAACGGCTACTTTTCGGGTATCTTCCAGGGCTTCCGGCTCCCCTAAAATTTCCGCTGTCTCGTACAGCAGCCAACTGCCCTCAATGTCGTGGCCAAGGGTAAGGTCCGGGGTTATGGGCGTCCAGTCTCTTGCCTGGAAAAGGTAGAAGTGCCAGTTGTCCCGGTTAAGGATTTTGTTCATGATAAGATACAGAAGCTCGCGGACCCGGGAACGCAGCTTCTTAGAATCGTCTATACGAAGCAAATTTGTGTACGCTTCCACCATGTGAAGGTGGGTGTTCATGGTTTTTTGCACCCGTGTGTCGGAAATTAGCATGGTCACATTGGGTGTGTAATGCCACTGACGGGAAGCAGTTTCGTGGTAGCCGCCGTATTGTGCATCCCACATATTATCGTCCAGCAATTTCACCGTTTCTTGGGCCAGTTTTTTTGCTTCGCCGCAGTTAAAAACGCGGGCATACTCAGAAAGGCCATAAACCGCAAAGGCGTTACCGTAGGTGAATTTATGGGTTGCCACCGGTTCGCCTTTATAATTTACCCATGTGTAAAACCCGCCGTACTTTTCGTCATAGAAATAGGTAGTTACATACCTGTATGCGCGCTCTGCAAGTTCTTTATATTTTTCATTGCCGGTAGTTTCGTAACAGGCACTGTACGTCCATATCAGCCGGGCATTAAGGACAATAAACCTATCTGCGGTTTCGTCCGGCGAATTATCGTATTTTACCGCGCCGTAAAAACCGCCGTTCTTTTCGTCAACGGTGTTCTCCGCCCACCACTTCATTAAATTGCCCTCCAGGTCTGCCTTGGCCCAGGATAAGAGTTTGCAGTATTTTTCGTTCATGAGAAAACCTCCTTGTCATGGGTAAGTTGTACCATGATTTATACAGTTTGGAAAGATATTTGTTGCATAAATTCATAATGTATTGTACATTTGCATCAGTGTTTGGGGTAGTGCTTACAACTAAGCGACTCCGTCGCTTCCCGCAGGCGAAGCCGAGGAAGCGGAAGCGGGGTTTGCCCGCTGTAGCGGCGGGGTTTGGGGCAGAGCCCCATTAAAATAAAAGGAGGCAATCAAAATGGAAAAGTTGCGTATCGGCCTAATTGGCTGCGGTGGGATTATGAACCACCACATGAACGGTGTACTAACCTTTGACGACGTGGAAATAGTAGCGGTGGCAGACCCGCTAAAAGAACGTACAGACGCAATGATGAAACGTACCGGTGCAACGCGGGCGTATTCTGGCCACATGGAATTGTTCGAGCATGAAGACAAGCTTGACGCGGTTTATATCTGTGTAGAGCCTACTGCCCACAATAATATTGAAGAAACAGCAATTGCCCGCGGCTTACCATTTTTAACAGAAAAGCCGATGACACTGGACATGTCCCAGGGCGAAGCAATTGCCAAGGCCGTGGAAGCAAAAGGGCTTGTTACATGCGTTGGCTTCCAGGACAGGTATTTGGACATTGTACAGCAGGCAAAAGAAGAGCTTGCAGACATGCAGGTTGGTATGGTGTACGGTTCCTGGATTGGCGGCGTACCGCAAGTATGGTGGTGGATGCGTAAAGATACTTGCGGCGGCCAGCTGCTGGAGCAGAACATTCACTTGGTAGACCTGCTAAGGTATTTCTTTGGGGAAGCAGAAAGCGTTTTTGCAACCTGTGGTCGTGGGCTAATATCCAAAGATGAGTTCCCAAGTACCTTGCCCGCCTACGACACAGACGATTTCTCCAGCGCGATGATTACATTCAAAAACGGCCTTACGGCAAACCTGATGTCCGGTTGCTTTGTAAAAGGCGGCGGCAACCCAATCCGCAACGGCTTGACAATTATTGGCCGTGAAAAATCCCTGGAATATTCCCTTCGGGACAGCTTGACGGTTTACACATCCGAAACACAAAAAAAATATAAGCGTGAGGTAGACCAAAGTCTTCGCCATGACAGAGCGTTCCTGGACGCGGTAAGGGCAAAAGACCCAACAGCGGTACTTTCCCCATACTCAGACGCACTAAAAACATTAATATTATCCGACGCGGCAAACCGCTCTATGGAAAGCGGCACGCTGATAAAATTATAAGGAGCCAGCCATGAAACTATCTGTATGCCTTAACTCCGTCACGGGCCAGCTAAGCAGGGCAGACGCAATGTTACTTGCCAAAAAGCTGGGCTATTCCGCCGTAGAGTTTTGGGAAGGCAGCGGCTTCCCCGTAGACGAGTACAAGAACACATTGGAGGAAACCGGCTTAACCCTGGCAAGCATGGGCGGCGGCGGTAACCTTGTAGATGCCGCAAAGCGAAATGAATTTGTAGAAAGCGTTAAAACGGCCCTTGTCAATGCCAAAATTTTAGGCGCGAAGGGCATGATTGCCACCGCCGGGCAAGAGCTGGAAGGCGTATCCCGGGACAGCCAAAAACAATCCATAGTAGACGGTTTGAAAGAGGCCGCCAAGCTTATTGCCGGTACAGGCGTCAAAATGTACCTGGAGCCGCTGAATATCTTGGTAGACCATAAGGGATATTTCCTGTACCGTTCCTGTGAAGCCTTTGAAATTATACGGGAGGTAAACAGCCCGGACGTTAAAGTGCTGTTTGATATTTATCACCAGCAAATTACGGAGGGACACCTTATTTCCAACATAACAAACAACATCGACTTAATTGGTCATTTCCACGTGGCAGGCAACCCCGGACGCGGAGAGCCGTATCTTGGCGAAATTAATTACCGGGAAGTGTTCCGCGCCATAGACGAAGCAGGTTATACAGGCTATGCAGGCCTGGAATACTGGGCGCGTAGGGATAACATGGAAGAATCGCTTAAGCGTTGTTTAGAGATTGTGAGGTAGGAAAAGCTAACAATAACTCAAAATTCAGTTGGTCCCAAAATTGGACCAGCTGAATTTTGGTGAATTTTTTTGCTTTCCAAAAAAAATGTTTGACTTTCGTTCGTTATTCGTGTATGATTCTTTCTTGTGGCGATATCTTCAGGTCTTGTCACATGGTAACATTCATATGTCTGCAAAATTTTTAAATTATTAATTGTGACACGCCCGGTTGCGTGAACAAAAAAGTGTAGACCAATGTGATATTTGAAATAATATTAACGGTACTGCGCAAAGTGGAGGAATAACACATGCAAAACCAAAAAATTCGTATCAATCTAAAAGCTTATGACCACAAGCTTATCGACCAATCGGTGGTTCAGATCATTGACACAGCCAAGCGCACAGGTGCCAGTGTGTCGGGTCCCATTCCCCTGCCTACTAAGAAGGAAGTAGTTACAATTCTTAGGGCGGTACACAAATATAAAGATTCACGTGAGCAGTTCGAGTCACGTACGCACAAGCGTCTTATCGACATCTTGATGCCAACCCCCAAAACTGTAGATGCTCTACAAAGGCTGGACTTGCCGGACGGCGTAGATATCTCTGTTAAAATTATGTAAGTCGGAGGCGCCACATGTTAAAAAAAGCAATTTTAGCCAGGAAGTTAGGCATGACCCAAGTGTTTACAGAAAATGGCACGGTAATTCCGGTAACAGTGTTGGAAGCCGGCCCCTGCACAGTGGTGCAGCGCAAAACGGTTGAAAAAGACGGGTACGCCGCCCTACAAGTGGGTTTTGGCGATATCCGCCCTAAATTAGTTAACAAGCCCGCAAAGGGTCATTTCGAAGCCAATTTGGGCGCAGGTGCCGCTCCTCGTCGGGTTCTTCGCGAACTAAGATTAGAAGATTGCGACGCTTACGAAGTCGGTTCGGAAATTAAAGCGGACATGTTCACCGCAGGTGATCATGTGGATATTAGCGGAACATCTAAAGGTAAGGGTTTCCAGGGTGCCATTAAGCGTCACAACCAGCGCAAAGGCCCAATGACTCACGGTTCTAAGTACCATAGGGGCTTGGGTTCCATGGGTTCCGGTACTACGCCGGGTAGGGTTCGTAAAGGCAAGAAAGCACCGGGTCACATGGGTGCGGAAGCTGTTACTGTGCAAAACCTGGAAGTTGTCCGCACAGACGCTGAAAAGAACTTGATTCTTGTAAGAGGTGCTGTACCGGGCATTAAAGGTGCCTTGGTAGTTGTAAAAAGCACATGTAAAGTATAAGCACGACGAGCGAAGGAGTTGTAATCGTGGCTACAGTAGATGTAAAAAACATCCAAGGTCAAACAGTGGGTAAAATCGACCTAGAGCCTACCATCTTTGATGTAGAGATAAATGAACACGCTGTTCATATGGCGGTTGTTCAGTACTTGGCTAACCAGCGTCAGGGTACAAAAAGCACTAAGACCCGTGCGGAAGTGCGCGGTGGCGGTCGTAAGCCTTGGAGACAAAAAGGCACAGGGCGCGCTCGTCAAGGCAGTACCCGTTCTCCTCAATGGGTAGGCGGTGGCGTGGTATTTGCCCCAAAGCCAAGGGATTTTTCCTTTAAGCTGAACAAAAAGCTTAAAAGGCTGGCTCTTAAGTCTGTATTAACAGATAAGGTGAAACAAGGCAACTTAGTAGTTTTGGAAAGCCTTGACCTGCCGGAAATTAAAACAAAAGCTATGGTAAATGTTTGTTCAAGCCTAGAGCTTGGCAAGGCATTATTTGTAATGAGTGGCAGCAACACCAATGTAATGCTGTCTGCAAGAAACATCCCGACGGTTAAAACTGCAGGCGTTAACACAATAAACGTCTACGATATTCTAAATCATGAAAACTTAGTTATAACCAAGGAAGCAGTTGAAAAAATTCAGGAGGTGTATGTATAATGGCCAACTTGCAATATTACGACATTATTCTAAAGCCTCTTATGACAGAGAAGAGCATGAGCCTTTTGGAAAGTAACACATATTCATTCTATGTCCATCCAAAGGCAACAAAGACACAAATAAAAGAAGCGGTAGAAAAGCTTTTTGCCGGTACAAAAGTGGAGCGTGTAAATACACTGATTACCAGCCCTAAAAAACGCCAGCGCCGCGGCTTTCTGCCGGGTAAAACAGTACAGCGTAAAAAAGCTATTGTTACACTAACCCCCGGCAGCCGCCAGATAGAATATTTCGAAGGTATTTAAGGAAGGAGTATGACACATGGGTGTAAAACGTTATAGGCCCTTAACCCCTTCCCAAAGGCAAATGACCGTTTCCGACTTTGCGGAAATAACAAAGTCAAAGCCTGAGAAAAGCCTTGTGCAGCATCTGCCTACACACAGCGGGCGCAACGGGCAAGGTAAAATAACAGTTCGCCACAGGGGTGGCGGGGCAAAAATTAAGTATCGCATTATTGATTTTAAACGCAACAAAGACGGTATCCCGGCAAAAGTACATGCTGTAGAATACGATCCAAACCGCACAGCAAATATCGCACTTCTTCACTATGTAGACGGCGAAAAGCGTTACATCCTGGCACCAATCGGTGTTAAAGTTGGCGATATGCTGATGAGCGGCGAGGAAGCCGAGGTTCGCCCCGGTAACGCGCTTCCTATGAGGTTTATCCCCGTAGGTACAGAAATTCACAATATTGAAATGAAATTGGGCCGCGGCGGCCAGTTGGTTCGCTCTGCAGGCAACGTAGCACAGCTAATGGCCAAAGACGAAAAATATGCAACTGTGCGTCTTCCCTCCGGGGAAATGCGTCTTGTGCCCGTACACTGTCGCGCTACAATCGGTCAAGTAGGCAACCAAGATCACGAGCTTATCAACGTTGGTAAAGCAGGTAAGAAGCGTCACATGGGTATTCGCCCCACAGTTCGCGGTTCTGTTATGAACCCGAACGATCACCCCCACGGCGGCGGTGAGGGACGTGCTCCAATCGGTCGTTCCGCACCTTCTACCCCTTGGGGTAAGCCGGCACTTGGCTACAAAACCCGTAAGAAAAACAAGCAAAGTAATAAATATATCGTTCGCAAGCGTGGTTCGAAATAGGAGGTTTTGTCAATATGGGCAGATCATTAAAAAAAGGGCCGTTCGTAGACGACCACCTAATGAAAAAAGTTTTAGCGCAGGGTAATGCAACCAACAGCCAAGTAATAAAAACTTGGTCACGCCGCTCAACTATTTTTCCGGAAATGATAGGTTTTACCATAGCTGTTCATGATGGGCGCAAGCACGTGCCTGTATACATTACAGAAGATATGGTTGGTCACAAGCTTGGCGAGTTTGCCTCAACCCGCACTTATCGCGGCCATGGTAAAGACGCTGAAAAAAGAAGTAAAGCAAGGTAGGAGGGCAAGGAAATGGCAGGTTCAAGAAGCCAGTATAAACAGCAGCGCAATAAGGAAAATCGCGAAAAGCGTCCTCATGCGATTCATAAATTTGCCCGCATATCAGACCGTAAGGCACGCATTGTCCTAGAGCAAATTAAAGGCAAAGGTGTAGAGCAGGCAGCGGCAATTTTACAGTTTAACCCAAGATACGGTGCGGTTCTTGTAGGCAAAGTGCTTAAATCAGCGGTTGCCAACGCAGAAGAAAATCACTCATTAGATGCGTCTGGGTTATACGTACAAGAAGTTTTTGCGGACCAGGGTCCAACCCTGAAACGTATTCAGCCACGCGCCAAAGGCCGTGCATATCGCATAAACAAGCGCACAAGTCACATCACTATTATTTTAAACGAGAGGTGAACACATGGGTCAAAAAGTAAACCCTCATGGCTTGCGCCTGGGAATTAACAAGGAATGGGATTCCGTGTGGTATGCAGAGAAAGACTTCGCAAAGTTCATCTTGGAAGACCACAA
>WQTQ01000220.1 GCA_009786175.1 Bacillota bacterium
GTTGCCCCAAATATTTTCACGGGTTGCCCCTTCGGGAATTTTTCTTGCACCGCCGTTGCCAAAAACCAATGTTTCCACGCCCAGGTTTGCCACAAGGGGCAGCATTTTTTCCAAGTAGGCCCGTACACCGCTTACATCCATATTTTCGCCAACAATAGTAAGGCTTGAAGGGAAAAACAAATTACAGGCCCTGCACGGTATTCGCGCCAAGGCTTTTTCCAATTGTAAAAGTTCCTCCGTAGATAATGCAGAAACCCCCGATAAGGGCAGCTCTACATAATCAAAGCCCACATCTGCCACAATATCAAAAAGGGTGCCACCGGCAGAATCGCTTAAAAAATTCAGACTTAAACAATAACCAAAACGCATAACGATTTTCACACTCCTGTCTTAAGTTCATATTCAAAGTGGCATTTCCATAATAAATCCGCCGCTTTACGTAACGCATTAAGAATATCATCAGTTGCCGTAAATTGGAAGGCTTTTGTCATATCGTTTTCTAAAATATGCTGCATTGCCGCAACCGCGCCCATTGACACGGGCTGGTAAACCATGGGCCTATGGGTTTCGCACACAAGCCCTTCGGCACATATCCCCCCGCGTTTTATTTGGTTGTACGGGGTGGCGCAGGTTATACAAGCATCTGTTTGCGGCCGTAAGCCGTGAACATCCAAAAATTTGAACAAAAATACACAGGCCACCTGCAATGGCGGCAGTATGCCCTTAGCCAAAACAGAAAGGGATTTTAACGCCAGGCGCAGCAGTTCGTCACTTTCTATGTTATCCCACAGGGTTTTTTCGCATACCTCCGCAACAAGGTGGGCCGTCATTAGTCTGTCGTAATCTTCCCGCAGGGGGTAAAAGCTTTCAATTATTTCTGCCTGGCCAAGGGAATAAAACCCCTGCCCCTTGGTTAAAACAAAATCCGCGTATGTAAAAAGCTGCGCGGCAGACATAAACCTGCTTGTAGGTTTACGTGCCCCCCGCGCATATACCATTAGGCGGCCAAGTTCTTTACAAAAAATCACTAACCTCTTGTCACTTTCCCCTGCTTCGTACTCGCGCAGCACAAGGCCCCTAACTTTTATTTGTTTCATCCCTAACATGTTCCTTTTCGCGCGGGCGGGCAGTACCGCTTTCGCGCTGTTTATATTTTAGATAATGCCTTGGATCGCCTGTAAGCGTGAACATTTGCCACAAGCTTGTAATTTCGTTCATATGTGAAGCCCCCTTTATAATATATAATACAAAATCTATTATTCACCAAGGGGCTGTTTGTATGCTGGTTAAATTTCCCGTTCGTTGTAACCAAAATTTTTGAGCAGGAAGTCGTTGTCGCGCCAATTTTTCTTTACTTTAACCCAAAGCTCCAGGTAAATTGGCGAACCCAGCAGGTTTTGTATATCCCGCCGCGCCGCGGAACCTATTTTTTTTAGCATATCGCCTTTTTTGCCGATAATAATAGCTTTGTGAGATTCTCTTTCACAGAAAATTGTCGCGCCCACATCAACTAAGGCATCAGGTTCATCATCCGGGTTTTGCGAACGGGATTTCATGGCCGTTATTTCCACCGCCAGGCCATGGGGTATTTCTTCCTGCAAGTACATCAGAGCTTTTTCACGGATTATCTCTGCCGCAATTTGCCTTTCCGGCTGGTCTGTAATCTGGTCTTCCGGGAAGTACATGGGCCCCGGCTCTAAAACCCCGCGCAAAGATTGCAGCAATGCCTGTGTGTTTTCACCTGTTAGGGCAGAAAGGGGTATTATATCTTTGAAGGGGTAAGCCTTACTGTAGACTTCGATCACTTTCAAAAGCCCCGGCTTATCCACTGTATCCACCTTGTTTATTACTAAAAAGACGGGACTCTCTACTTTCGCAAGGCTCTCGATTATTTCCATATCGCCTGCATGTATTCTTTCCCGCGGTTCTACAAGATAAACAACCGCGTCGGCTTCATTAAGGGCGGTATACGCGCTTTTAACCATGTAGCTGCCAAGTTTGGTTGTAGGGTTATGGATGCCCGGCGTGTCTATAAACACAATTTGATAATCGTCACCGGTTAAAATACTGCGGATTTTATTGCGGGTTGTCTGCGGCTTGTTTGTTACGATAGAAATTTTTTCGCCGATAAACAAGTTCATAAGCGTAGATTTGCCCACGTTTGGGCGGCCTATAAGGGCTACAAAACCGGAACGAAATTTATTTTTAGTCATTTTCCACCTCATATTATTCATTATTGCCAGTATATCACACTTTAGGGTTATAAAAACGCCAATGTCGTGTTATAATGACAAAATATTAAGAAATTGTCAAAGGAGGCGAACACGTTGGACGAAATTACCAAAATTGCCCAAGACATACCGCAGGCCCCAACTCCGGAACAAGAAGCGGCAAACAACGCACTGGTCGAAGAAGCTTTTTCTCGGCTGGTATCACAAATTAGAGAGTACAGACCAACGGCTTCCATAGACATGGTTGAAGAAGCCTACAGGCTGGCAAAAGAAGCGCACGCCGGCCAATATCGCATTTCCGGCGAGCCGTATGTAATGCACCCCCTCGAGGTGGCGATTATCCTTGCGGAAATCCGTGCAGACCTGGAGTCTATTACTGCTGCCCTTTTGCACGATGTGGTTGAAGATACAAATATTACAACAGAAGAATTATCCGAAAAATTTGGCCCGGACGTTGCCCTGCTTGTGGCCGGTGTAACAAAGATCGAAAGCATAAAATATCAGTCTAAAACAGATGTACAGGCAGAAAACTATCGTAAAATGTTCTTCCACATGTCGGAAGATGTGCGCGTACTTTTGATAAAAATTGCCGACAGGCTTCATAACATGCGTACAATCGAAGTAAAGCCGGAAGAAAAGCAAATAGCGACAGCTAAGGAAACCCTGGATATTTACGCGCCCCTTGCCCACCGCCTTGGTGTTGCAAGGCTGCGTTACGACTTGGAAGATTTAGCTTTTAAATACAGTGACCGTACCCTTTATAACAACTTATCAAAACAGGTAGACTTAAAAACCGTAGAGCGCATTGAAATAACAGAACAAATAATGAAAGAAATCCGCACGGCTTTAGCAGCCCAAGGCATAGAAGCCGTGGTTGAAGGCCGTGCTAAACGGCTTTACAGCGTTTACAAAAAAATGGTGTCCAAAAACAGAACGCTGGATCAAATTCATGACTTATATGCCGTACGCATACTGGTTAAAGACATTGCAGGATGCTACGCCGCTTTAGGCTGTGTAAACGGCTTATACCCAATTGTGCCGGGCCGTATTAAAGACTACATCGCGGGCAAAAAACCAAACGGGTACCAGTCTTTACACACAACCCTTGTGGGCCCCGGCGAGCCTTTCGAAGTACAAATCCGCTCTTTCGATATGCACGACGTAGCAGAGTTTGGTATTGCCGCCCATTGGAAGTACAAGGAGAGCGGCAAGGCCGCAAAAGATAAATGGCTGCAAGAAATTATGAACTGGCAGCACGAAATTTCCGACAGTGACGAGTTCCTTTCCGCTTTAAGAATGGACTTAAGCGCGTTTCAAAGCCATATTTCATGTTTTACCCCCAAAGGCGAGCCAATTAACCTTGTAAACGGGTCTTGTGCTATAGATTTTGCTTATGCCATACACTCTGCCGTAGGCAACCGCATGGTTGGTGCGCGGGTAAACGGCAAGCTTGTACCAATAGATCATGTACTCGTATCCGGCGACATTGTGGAAATTGTAACAAGCCAAAACATTAAGGGGCCAAGCAAGGATTGGCTAAAAATTGTAAAAACAAACCAGGCCCGCTCTAAAATAAATCAGTGGTTTAACAAAGAAAACCGGGAAGACAATATTCAAAAGGGCCGGGAAGCCCTTGAACGGTGTGCCGAAGAATTAAAAGTAACCCTGGACGAACTTCTTGCGGAAGGGCGCGAAAAAGACGTACTGGACCGCTTTAACTGCAAGGAAATTGACCAGCTGTATGTAATGATTGGCACCGGCGGCGTCAAGGAAAAACAAGTGGCCAACCACCTTTACCGTGAATTTGAAAAGGTTCAGCCCCCGCCAAGTGATGAAGAATTAATTTCCAGCTTATTAAGCACAGGGGCAAAAACAGATGTAAAAGGTCAAAAAAGCGGCGTTATCGTAAAAGGTGTCGGTGACACGGCGGTTATTTTCTCTAAATGCTGCAATCCCGTACCCGGCGACGAAATTTGCGGTTATGTAACACGCGGCCGCGGGCTTACCGTACACCGTACAGACTGCATTAATGTCCTTCATATGAACGAACTGGACAGGCGGCGTATAATTAACGCCCAATGGAATGTTCCCGAAACCAAAAAACAGACATACCTTGTCAACCTGCGCCTTACCTGTCAAGACGGCAATAATCTTTTATATGCAATCAACGATGTGTTAAAGGATGAAAACGTAAGAGTTTCCTCTCTTACCGCCAACGTAATAAATTCCGACGCCATTTTTACCATGGGTATTGACATCCACGATACGGATCATTTAAACCACGTAATCAACCGGCTGCAGGCCGCCACCGGCGCGCGGGAGATAAGAAGGATACACGCGTAATCATATTCTAAAGGAGGTTGCGCAGTGGGGTGTTTAAAGGTCGGCATACTTGTGCTAGGGGTTTGCTTTACGTTGGTTGCGTGTTTCTTCCTGTTACTTGCGTGGGCCGGAAGAAGATACAACCACCCAGTCGTACAAGAATTAAGAGGCATGCTGCCGCAAGTAAGGCAAGACTTTGCGTACAGCCGACAGAAATTAGATTTGCTTGCAGATGGTGCTTTTGCCGGAAGACAAGCTACAGTCAGCAGCTTTAGTACACCGAACCCGGACGACACGAATTGTCTCGGACATTTGATGATTTCTTTCCACGCCCCAACATATGAACGCCTGTTCAACCGAAGGGGAGTTAGCTTTAGCGAATGGTATACCATAGACTGGCTCACTGATAATGAAAAAGATGCCATCATCTTTTTGTTTTCTTCTCAGCAAATAGTACATCATTTCACAGTAGTCATGGCTAACATAACCGGGCATACAATCGAGGCAAGTATTTATTTTCCCGGAACTCATGTGTCGATATTTATTTCCCGCGGTCTATCAAATAGACCGCCCGACAGACAATTCCATCATGAACCTTTGGGGAGTGGCTACTATTTATACATTTACGACGGCACGCCAGGGTTTTCAATTGCGCCGGTATTCACCATTTTTGGCTGTATCTTTTTGGTACCGGCAATAATCATGATTGCTATTTACGTGCGGCTATCAATAAAACGCAAAAAACAAAATTTACCTCTTTGATAAATTGGAGAACACTCGATGACCTGCATTCTACTAAACCACAACTTTACAAACGAAGTACAAACCGTAACCCAGCTATTTTTCCCCGGGGACAGCTTTCAATTTCTATCCGCAATACCGGCAGAATACCCACAAGGCTACATTGTGCAAACCGAAATGACAAGAAACGCAGCTATGGTTCATGTAATCAAAAACGGCAGCACAATTGCAAAACATTCCCTGCCCCTAGACAGCTTGCCAATTCATTTATCCCCCCGCAGGGTGCTTATGCTTGCGATGTATCACGCGCTGCAAGAGGCCATAAGCGCGTACACCCCCTGGGGCGCGCTTACGGGCATTCGCCCGTCCAAAATGGTGCGGGAATGGTTCGCATTGGGCTGGACAGACGAAAAAATTATTGCCACCCTTGCGGACCCATTCTGCTGTAAACGCGAAAAAGCACAGCTTGCGTTAACTGTGGCCAAAGCGGAAAGGGATTTGACAGCGCGGATATATCAAACACACAATCCCATCGGCATTTACATCAGCATCCCCTTCTGCCCTACCCGCTGCGTATACTGCTCTTTCAACGTAGACCACAACTATGTCAGCAAGGATATTTACACGGAATACGTCGCCAACCTCATACAGGAATGTAAGGCCCAGGCCGAACGGCTCCGTCAAATGAACGGCACGGTTTCTTCCATTTATATTGGCGGCGGGACCCCAACTGTATTGTCGGAAAATTTGCTGGAACTACTTTTAGATTCAGTTGGCTCGATTTTCGGGTCAACTGAAGAATACACCGTAGAAGCCGGCAGGCCGGACACTCTTACAAAAAGTAAGCTAAACATTTTGCGCCGCTACGGTGTAAACAGGATTGCCGTAAACCCGCAGACTCTAAACGATAAAACCTTGTCAACTATCGGACGCAAACATACGGCGGCTGATTTTTTTAGGGCCTTTCATCTGACCCGCGGCACAGGCTTTACGTCCATCAACACAGACATAATCGCAGGGCTGCCGGGCGAAACCCCGGACGATGTACGCCGCACAATGGAGGGCATTGTGGATCTTTCGCCGGAAAATATAACTGTACACACATTAGCGGTAAAAAGGGCATCCCGCTTAAATGAGGCAAAAGGGAATTTTGCCTTGCCCGGTGCCCACACCACGGAAGAAATGCTTACCATAGCAAATGCCGCCTGCGAAAACGCAGGGCTTTTCCCCTACTACCTGTACCGCCAGAAAAACATGGTTGGCATGTTTGAAAATGTGGGCTACAGCAAACCGGGCTGCGAATGCTTTTATAATGTAGGCATGATGGCAGAAACCCAAACGGTACTGGGCATTGGCGCGGGGGCAGTTAGTAAATTTGTAGAAAACGGCAAAATCACAAGGGAATTTAATGTAAAAAACCCGGAAATTTATATACAACGGAGGTAATGAAAATGATTCAAGCACCAAAAGGAACGCGAGACGTATACGGCGACGAAATGCTAATCTGGCACAAGATAGAAGCCGCTGTGCGCAAAATCACCGGAAAGTATAATTTCCAAGAAATTCGCACACCTATAATCGAGTCTACAGACCTGTTTCAACGGGGTGTAGGCGACACCACCGATATTGTGCAAAAGGAAATGTACACCTTCAACGACAAGGGCGGGCGCAGCCTGTCCCTGCGGCCCGAGCAAACCGCCAGCGTTGTACGCGCCTATATCGAGCGGGGCTTGCACAATCAACCCCAGCCAACAAAACTGTGGTACATCGGCCCCAATTTCCGCTACGAAAACCCCCAGGCCGGACGGTATCGCCAGCACACTCAATTTGGCGTAGAAGTGTTTGGTTCGCCAAGTTACGCGGCGGAAGCGGAAATTATATCCTTGGGCGCGTCACTGCTTAGGGAACTTGGCATTACAGATGTCCCCGTTCACATAAACAGCATTGGCTGCCCCAGTTGCCGTAAGGTTTATCATCAGCAGTTACACACCTATATCGAAAAGCACATGGAAACTTTATGCGGGCTGTGCCGCCAGCGGGCAGAAAAAAACCCTCTTCGCATTTTAGATTGCAAAAACCCAAATTGTAAAGAGCTGTTGACAAACGCACCACTAACATTGGACTCATTAGACGATGAATGCCGAGTCCATTTTACAGGGCTGCAAAACTTACTAACCGACTACGGCATCACGTTTATTATAGACCCCAAAGTAGTGCGCGGGTTAGATTATTACACCCGCACGGTATTCGAGTTTATAGGCAGCGACGGCCTTACCAGGATTGGCGGCGGCCGTTACGACGGGCTTATTTCCCAACTTGGGGGGCAGCCTACCCCTGCGGTTGGCTTTGGCATGGGCATAGAGCGGCTGGTGCAACTATTGCAAGCCCAAGGCGGCCAAAACGATATTTTCACCTACCCGGACCTCTTCATCGGCCACGCGGAAGAAGCGGGCTTTGTCAAATCTCAAAAACTTGCTTTCGATTTACGCAAGCAAGGGCTGCGGGTGGAAACTGACCTGATAGGCCGCAGCGTAAAAGCTCAAATGAAATACGCAGATAAAATAAAAGCTAAGCATACAATGATACTTGGCGGCAATGAAATAGTAAACGGCGAAGCAAAAATCAAAAACATGTCAACAGGCGCACAAGAAACCGTTAAGCTTGATAATTCACAAAACATTCACAATTTGTTAACCCTTGCAAATTAAGGTTCTGATATACTCAAAAACAACTATTCACATTGTCTGGAGTGATACAATTTGATTGAAGTACGCAATTTAACCAAGCAATACGGCCAGCGCAAAGCTATAGACAACATCAGCTTTTCTATTAACGCGGGCGAAATAGTGGGCTTCCTGGGGCCAAACGGCGCGGGCAAAACCACAACCATGAATATTATGACAGGCTTTATTGCCGCCACCAGCGGCGATGTTACCATCGACGGCATAGACGTTGTGGCAGAGCCTGAAAGAGCAAAGGCAAACATAGGCTACCTGCCGGATACACCGCCTGTTTATTTAGACATGCGCGTAGAAGAATACCTTAACTTTGTAGCCGATATTAAAGGCGTAAAGCGCAGCCAACGCAAAGATATGGTCAAATATGTAATGGCACAAGTACACATAGACGACATCCCCCGCAGGCTTATCAAAAACCTGTCCCGGGGCTACAGGCAGCGCGTTGGCCTTGCCCAAGCCATGGTTGGCAACCCAAAAGTAATAATAATGGACGAGCCAACAATCGGCCTGGATCCAAAGCAGATAATTGAAATGCGTGACGTTGTAAAAAATTTGGGCAAAAAACACACGGTAATTTTATCCTCCCATATTATGCAGGAAGTATCTGCCGTATGCGACAGAATGATGATAATCAACCGTGGCAAAATTGTAGCGTCCGGCACGCCAGAGGCCCTTTCTGACAGCATTACCAAAGGTGCAAACCGTATGCAGGTTAGGGTAAAAGGTGACTTACAGCACGTACAAAATGCTCTAATAGAGTATTCCGTAATTAAGAACGTTTCTGCCGCTGTCGGCGGCGAACCGGGCACAGTGGACCTTATACTTGCAGGCGATGGCGGTCAAGATATCCGCGAGCCAATTTTCCGTTGCATGGCCAAAAACAACCTGCCAATCTTGCTTATGAAATCGACCGAACTTTCCCTGGAAGAAATATTCCTGTCCCTAACAGACAGTGACCGGATGGGCATTAGTGCGATTGCAGATTTTGCCGTAGCAGAGCCTGAAGCAGAACCCCATCCAGACGATGTAAAGGAGGTGCCGGAAGATGTTAGCGATTTATAGAAAAGAGATGCGCGCATACTTCACCCACATGATGGGCTATGTCTTTCTGGCATTTATGCTGCTGGTAATAGGCATAGGGTTTGCACTGGCCAACGTTCTTAGTATGAGCGCGAATTTCCACCGGGCATTAGAAAGCGCGACCATGTTCTTCTTCATACTAATACCCGTACTGACAATGCGGCTGTTTTCCGAGGAAGCCAGACAAAAAACCGATCAGCTGATTTTTACAAGCCCTCTTTCCATAGTCAGCATTGTTGTAGGCAAATTTTTTGCGGCGTTTTCATTATTCTTACTTGCCATGGGCATAACTGTAATAATGCCTGTCATGATTAGCCGTTTTGGCGAAGTTCCTGTCAGCCATGTGGCAGGTACGTATATTGGTTTCGCCTTAATTGGCGCGGCGTGTATTGCTGTTGGTGTATTCATTTCTGTCCTTACAGATAACCAAATTATTGCCGCTGTTATGACAATTGCCGCAATATTTGTAATGTTTATTATTAACGCTGTAGCGGCTATGATGCCAACCACCACCTTTGCGTCATTTATGTTTGTATTGCTTGTTATTGCCGCGGTTGTTGCCATTTGGTACAACGCGACCCGCAAAATTATTGCCACGGTTATTGTTGCGGTAATCGCACTGGCATTTGCAGGCGGATTATATATGTTTAACAACCTTATTTTCGACGGCATTATTGTACGGGTACTTTTGTGGTTCTCTTTGTTTGGCCGTTTCGAAAACTTTTCCCGCGGGATTTTAAATATTAATGACATTGTGTATTACATCTCGTTCAGCGCGCTGTTTGTATACCTGACGGTTAACGTAATCGAGAAAAGGAGGTGGCGTTAATGACGAAGTCCCTTAAAGAAAAACGCTTCCGCTACGGTACCTTTTCTACAGCAATGATGCTGTTTGCCGTAATACTTTTCATCCTTATCAACCTTGTTGCCGACGAGTTTAACCGCAGTTTCGATCTTACGCCGGATGGTATTTTCACGTTATCTTGGCGCACTCACGACTTTTTGGAGACACTGGACCAAGATGTAACAATTACCCATGTTGTTTCATTGGGCCAGGGTCACCATTGGACACCAATTGTTACACAGTTGCTGGAAGAGTACGATTCATCTTCCCGCCACATTACCGTACAAGAGCGTGACCCTATGATAAGCCCCGCACTAATCCACCAGTTTGCCGAAGCCGCAGGCCTTGATGAAGGCATACATGACGGCAGTGTTGTTGTACAAAGCGGTGACAGAATAAGAGTTCTGGGCTTGACAGATATGCTGATAGTTGACAGGGACTGGATGGGACGCCCTACAAATATACGCAGCTACAGCTTCGAGGCCGAAATTACCCGCGCAATACATTACGTAACCTTGGGTGACCCGCCAATTGTATACTACGTAACGGGAAGCGGCGAGCATGAATTACCTGCTATGCTTACAAGGTTTTTGGAAAGCGAGAGCTTTGTTATACGCGAAGTAAACTTGGTTACAAGTGAAGTACCGGAAACCGCAGACATTTTACTTGTCCCCATGCCAAGCCGTGACTGGACAGAGGTTAAGGCACAGCGGGTTTTAAACTACTTGGAAAATGAAGGCCGCGCGTTTTTTGCCGTAAATTTAACGCTGGAAGAAATGCCAAACTTCAACAGTGTTTTAGCGTCGTACGGTGTTGCCCCAATTAACCATCTGGTGCTTGAAGGTGACCAGCGTAATATTTTTCAGCAATATGCACACTTTATTCTCCCAACGCTTACTAACCATGAAATTAACGAAAACCTTCGTGACCGCAACCTTGCAAACCTGATGGTTGGGGCAATAGGTATCGAAACATTGGATATTCGCCGCGGTTCTACCAACGTTGAGTCCATTTGGACAACCTCACGGGACGCATTTGCCCGCGTAGACACAGAAGAAACAACAATGGCCCGTGTCCCCGGCGACATGGCAGGGCCATTCGATTTAGCCGTTGCAATAACCGATACCCGTTTTGTTGAAAGAACCCACACCACACAGTTAGTAGTAGTAGGCAACATGGTAGTCCTTAGCGATGGTATATTAAACCTTACAGGCATAGGTAACTTCCAATTTATATTGGATTCCTTGCGCTGGTTACACGGCCAGCCGCCAAGCCTGTTTATACCCGGACGCATTCCGCCCGGTGCCGCTCCGTTAGTGCTTACACAGTTTAACGCCAATGTAATGAACGGTATCGCCGTTGCGGGCCTGCCCTTGCTAAGTATAGTCATTGGTATAGTCGTTTGGTTAAAACGGAGGCACAATTAGTATGAGCAGAAAGTTAAAACGAACCATATCCATGTGCGTTATCCCGTTGCTAATTATCGCGCTGGGCGCGGTTTATTTCCTGCGCCCAAGTGAAGAAGAGTACCGGGATGATACACCTCCAAGACCTGCAATGACACCCCTTGTTCAATTGTACGAGCGGGATGTAGTAAGCGTAAGGTTTATCACGGAAGATGAAGACTTTTACATGATTCCGTATGTAGACGAACACGGCACAATAGTATGGCAGTGGCAGCCGGACACAAGTTTGATTCTGCAACCGGCACGGGCCCGCGACAAAGCACGGCCTGCCTGGCAAATCAACTCAACGGGCACAGCCCACGAAGACACACAAGGCCTAAACCTGGCAGATTTTGGCCTGCAGCCCCCACGCCTAAAAATGGAAGCAGTCTACGCAGACGGCACAACGAAAAATATATACTTCGGCGCGCAAACCGCCGATATGCGCAATCACTTTGCTATGATAAGCGGCTCACCTTCCATTTACCTGATTGGAAATATAACGGCAGACTGGGCAAAAGCAGATATAGGAAGTCTATTGGACCGTACTATGCAGCACTTCACAATAGAAGCAGAGCGTATTCTAATAGCCCAGCGCGACAAACCGCCTATTGAACTTTCTATGGGACAGGCAACAGAGCTTATTGACGCCCTTTCTGCCCTAACCCCGGTTTCACCGGAAGGCGAACTTTTGCGCCTTGTACAGCCAATGGAGAGGGCAATAGACCACACCAGACTAATGTACCGTGTGTTAGAGCCGTTGGAATTTTTCCGCCTGGGTGATACGGTTTCTTTTCTACCAACAGACCTTTCGCCCTATGGGCTGGACAACCCAAGTTTGGTGTTTGCCTACCAAGACCCGGTTGGTGAAACACACCTGCTTTTTGGCGACAGGTTTATAGAAGAAGTAAATGGCCGCGATGTAGAATTTATATATGTAAAACTTGCAGACCGCCCCCATGTTTTTAGGACAGAATTCCAGAGTGTTTCTTCGCTGTTTGACCTTAATATTTTCTCGTTTATAGAAAGGTTTATCGCCTTGCCCAACATACTGGGTGTAGAGCGTGTAACAATTACCTCCCCGGACGAATCCCGTAATTTAGACATGGTTATAAACCATGGGGAAAACCATTCCATCGCACCGACAATAAACGGCGAAGAAGTGGATGATTCCGGCTTCCGTGTAATTTACAGACTGCTTATTGCCCTAATGATTGAAGGGGAAGTAGAGCCGTTTACGCCGCAGGGCATACCCGATCTTACAATTGTCTATCATCAAACCGAAGAACCGGATATAGAAATACGCCTGTTTGCGCTGGATAGTGTACTGTATGCCATTAGCCTAAACGGAGAAGATGCGTGGTTTGTTACCCATAACCGGGATGTAAACGCTTTCTTTAACCAGGCAGCAGCGTTAATGGGGTAAAATTAGTGAAATAATTCAAAAGAAAGACATTTTGTGTATGCAAGGTGTCTTTTTTTGTGCTTTAGGAAATTGCGCTTTACATCACTCACAGAAAAAATTTTTCACCCTATCCAAAAATGTATTGGTTGTGTATTCTATTTTTCCAAGTTGAGTGGCGATGATTGGGATAGTCCGGCACTGTTAATTCAAAAAGAACATGAGGCAACCAACCCCTTAACATAAGCATAACGCCGTGTAGCCAGCCCCAAAAGCCCATAGCGTAATAATCAAAACTTTGAACAGCAAGCCCCATAAGTTAATGTATTCCAAAACCTTTACTTACTGGGATTTTTCTGTTTCGGTGAAAAAGCGTTTGGCGGAGAACCGTTAAGTAATATTGACGTTGAAACCAATGCAGCATGTGAATCGCCAACGCTTGGAAAGAAAAACACTCGCCTGTACTACCCCCTGATATCACACGGTACTGTGATATCAGGGGGTAGTACAGACAGAAACAGCTACATCAACGCTTGTCCAATGTGACAATCCTTTTTTTCTTGAATTAAGTTGGCCAGTGGCTTATACTATTGCTAGGTTTTCACTTTCACTTATACGAACAACGAATAATGGCAACAAATAAGACAACAAAAACCACCGACATTCTGAATGAGAAAGCAACGACAGGAGTGGATTTACCAGTCACGTCATAAAAACAGGCGAAGTTATTTATCAAAAAATAACAAACTCCTATAAGATCAACCGGTCCCCAAATTGGACCGGTTGATTTTTTTTACGCATCAAAAAAACACATCAAAAAATATTTGACAAAGTATTTCAATCATGATATTATTACATTGTTAGCACTCAACAAAGCAGAGTGCTAACAACTCTAAAATGCACCATAGGCGGGGGAAACAGTCTATGAACCTAAGTGTTAGGAAGTTTAAAATCCTGGAGGCCATAATCACAGACTATATCGAAACCGCAGAACCTATCGGTTCACGTACCATTGCCAAAAAGTCCGGACTTGGCATAAGTTCTGCAACTATCCGCAACGAAATGAGTGACCTCGAGGAAATGGGGCTAATCAGCCAGCCGCACACTTCTTCCGGGCGTATTCCGTCCGGCAGGGGTTATCGTTTGTATGTAGATTCTATGATGCAAAGAAAACAGCTTGGCCCGGAGGAAGCCCTCTTTCTGCAGAAAATGATTATCGACAACATTTCCCAGACAGAGTTTATGATGCAGGAAACTGCCAAGGCACTTTCCACACTTACGCGTTACCCGGCCATTGTGTCCGAACCTTATCTAAAAAAGACAAAAATTAAACACATCCAGTTGGTACCGCTGGATGAAAAATCACTGCTTCTGGTGCTTGTTACAGGCAGTAAAGCAGTGCGGAATCAAGTAATAAATTTACAGGCCGCCCCGGGGTATGAAACCCTTACACAATTATCCTCTCATTTAAATCGGCATTTGGCCGGTTTAACCATTAAGGAAATAAACCGGGAGTTGCTAAACAAAATGCTGCACGTCTTTGGGGGGTTTGCCCATATTCTAATGCCAATACTGGGTGCCATATCCGGTATGATACAAACGGAAGATGATGTGCGCGTGTTTACCAGCGGTGTAAAAAATATTCTTGCTTTTCCGGAATTTGCGGATATCCGCAAAGCCGAAGCCATTTTTCAGGCATTGGAAGACAGATCTTCGCTTTTTGAAATTTTAGGGCAAGATACAGTAGAAGGTATACAAATTGCTATTGGCGAAGAAAATGAAATTGACTTATTAAAAACTTGCAGCCTTATTAAGGCCAATTACTCTTTAGACACTCAAGGCATTGGATGCATTGCCTTAATAGGGCCAATGCGCATGGATTATTCCCAGGCGGTATCTGTGCTTTCGGGCATATTGCAAAATATGCAAAGTGTAAAATATGCGTTAGGGCTTTAGCACCCCGTATGAAAAGGAGGCATAACAACGCCATGGACACAAAAAAAGAGGATTTGTTCGAGCAGCAGCTTGAAGAATGTCCGGAAGAAATTGAAGTATTGGACCCACCAAATTTAGATTTAAAATACAAAGAAATGGAAGACCGTTATCAACGTTCTTTGGCAGAATTTGATAATTACCGCAAGCGCACAATCAAAGAAATGTCTGCCCGTTATAACGATGGCGTATCTTACGCTTGTGAAAAACTTATACCAATGGTAGATAATTTCGAACGTGCGCTAAACGCCTGCGAAGATAAAGAAAACGGCTTTTATCAAGGCGTGGCAATGATCGCCCGTCAATTTGAAGGCATTCTATGCGACCTTGGCGTAAATGAAATTCCATTAGAACCCGGGGACAAATTTGACCCCAATTTCCACAATGCCGTAGCCCATGTAGAAGACGAAAACTTTGGCCAAAACGAAGTGGCATTGGTTTTGCAAAAAGGCTACATCCACAAAGACAAAGTATTAAGACATAGCGTAGTAAAAGTCGCTAATTAATTCAGGAGGAACAGAATCATGTCAAAAATTATCGGAATTGACTTAGGAACCACAAACTCATGTGTAGCCGTAATGGAAGGCGGCCAGCCCGTAGTAATACCAAACAGCGAAGGTATGCGCACCACCCCGTCTGTAATCGGGTTTACAAAAACAGGGGAACGCCTTGTGGGCGAAACCGCAAAGCGTCAAGCAATTACAAACCCAGATAATACTGTTATGAGTATCAAACGCCAAATGGGTACAGATTTTAAAGTAAAAATCGAAAACAAAAATTACTCCCCGCAAGAGCTTTCTGCAATGATACTTGGCAAGCTAAAAGCCGACGCAGAAGCTTACCTGGGCGAAAGCGTGACAAAGGCGGTTATCACCGTTCCCGCGTATTTTACAGACAGCCAACGCCAGGCAACCAAAGACGCGGGCAAAATTGCGGGCCTTGAAGTAGAGCGTATTATCAACGAGCCAACAGCGGCAGCACTGTCCTATGGTTTGGAAAATGAAAAAGAGCAAAAAATCCTTGTATACGACCTTGGCGGCGGTACATTTGACGTTTCCGTTATAGAAATTGGCGACGGTGTAATCGAAGTTTTGGCAACCAGCGGCAACAACCGCCTTGGCGGCGACGACTTTGACGACCGCGTTATTAAATTCCTTGCTGACGAGTTCAAGAAGCTTGAAAACATGGACCTGACACAAGATAAAATGGCAATGCAACGCCTAAAAGAGGCAGCAGAAAAAGCTAAAAAAGAACTTTCAACCGTTATTACCACAAACATCAACCTGCCGTTTATCACAATGAACCAAGACGGCCCAAAACACATGGACATTAACCTAACCCGCGCAAAATTTGACGAGTTAACCCACGACCTTGTAGAAAAAACTTTAGGCCCTGTACAGACAGCTCTTAAAGATGCAGACCTTTCACCTTCAGAAATTGACAAAGTGCTGTTGGTTGGCGGCAGCACACGTATTCCCGCCGTACAAGATGCCGTTAAAAAGCTTACAGGCAAAGACCCGTTCAAAGGCATTAACCCGGACGAATGTGTTGCCCTTGGCGCATCTATTCAAGCGGGTAAACTTGCCGGTGATGCAGGTGCCGGCGGTATTCTTCTGCTTGATGTTACACCGCTTTCACTTAGCATCGAAACAGAGGGCGGCGTAGCAACACGCCTTATCGAGCGCAACACCACCATCCCTACCAACAAAAAACAAATCTTCTCTACTGCGGCCCATAACCAAACCGCTGTTGATATTGTTGTTGTACAAGGCGAGCGTCAATTTGCACGGGACAACAAAGAACTTGGCCGTTTCCGCTTAGACGATATTCCACCGGCACCACGCGGCGTACCTCAAATTGAAGTTATGTTCGACATTGACGCCAACGGTATCGTAAGCGTTTCTGCAAAAGATCTTGGCACAGGCAAAGAGCAAAAAATTACAATTGCCGCCTCTTCTAACCTGTCCGATGCGGACATCGAGCGGGCTGTTAAAGACGCAGAGCAATACGCAGAAGAAGACCGCATCCGCAAAGAAGCTGTTGACGCTAAAAATGAAGCCGAGTCTCTAATTTTCCAAACAGAGAAGCTGATAAACGAACACGGCGACAAAGTAAGCGACGAAGATAAAGCAACCATTCAAAGCGAAATGGATAAGTTAAAAGGCGTAAATGCGTCTATGCACCACGAAACCATGAGCGAGAACGACACCGCACAGCTTAAAACCGCCATTGAAGCGTATACAAAAGTATTGCACGACTTCTCTTCAAAAATGTATCAAAGTGCCGCGCCGCATCAACATGCGGAAGAACCGTCCGACTACGGCCCGGACCACGATGTTGTAGACGGTGACTATACCGAAAGATAGGCGCGTGACTGCCCTTTCACTAATAAAACTTAAGGGGGCCGGTCATGGCAGCTAAACAAGATTATTACGAAATGCTGGGCGTAAACAAAACAGCAACCGATGCCGAGTTAAAAAAGGCATACCGAAAATTGGCAAAAAAATATCACCCGGACGTAAAGCCGGGTGATAAAGTTGCAGAGGAAAAATTTAAAGAAATTTCCGAGGCTTATGATATCCTTAGCGACCCGGGCAAACGCCGCAATTACGATCAATTTGGTCACGCAGCATTTGAGCAAGGCGGGGCCGGTGGTTTCCACGGCTTCCAAGGCGGTGTAGATATTGATGAAATTTTCGGCTCATTCTTTGGGGGCGGCATGGATTTTGGCGACATTTTTGGCGGCGGCGGAAGCCGTACACGCCCAAGGACACGCCGTGGCGCAGACCTTCAAATGCGCATGACTGTAT
Organism: Bacillota bacterium; assembly: GCA_009786175.1. The sequence goes on from WQTQ01000220.1 coordinate 17,606, forward strand.
CCCTGGAGGAATCCGTCCTTGGCACAATCAAAGAAGTAACAATCCAGTCCTATGATACTTGCGGCACCTGTAAAGGCAGCGGCGCGAAACCGGGTACTCACCCGGAAACCTGTAAGCGTTGCGGCGGCACAGGCAGCGAACGTATTCAAAAGCAAACCTTACTTGGGGTTGTTGCACAAGTAGTGCCTTGTTCTACCTGTAAAGGCGAAGGAAAGTTAATTAAAGACCCATGTTCTGCTTGCCGCGGCCAAGGGCGTGTTCGTGCAGACAAAACAATTGAGGTTTCTGTACCAAAGGGCATCGACACCGGGCAAAGCATACGCATCCAAGGCAAAGGCGAAGCCGGGGAAAAAGGCGCACCTGCCGGGGACTTATACATTTCTGTTACCATTTCGCCTCATAAATTATTTACAAGAGAAGGCAAAAACTTGTATGTGGATGTTCCAATAACCTTTGTACAGGCAGCCTTGGGCGACGAAATACTAATTCCAACCCTTGGGGGCGGCGAAGAAAAATATATGGTTAAACCGGGAACACAACCGGGCTCGACAGTCACCTTCAAAAACAAAGGCGTACCCAACGTACACAACTCAAACCAAGTTGGTGACTTAATAGTAAAATTAGTCGTAACCGTTCCAACTAAAATGAATGAAAAGCAAAAGGAACTGCTGCGCAACTTTAACGAAGGTATGGGCGAAGACTATAAAAACCACGAAAAACACTGGTTTGACAGGGTCAAAAAATATTTTAAGTAGTTTGACATTGCCTTAACAAATAGCTACAATAAATCCAACAATTTACCAAAAACAAAATGGAGGTTTTTTTTCATGACAACAGTAACAATATTTCTTAACACCGTAGAAAAAGTAAAAGGTTTTGTAAACACCGTATCACCGCTGGACGGCGATTTCGATTTGGTGTCCGACCGCTATGTAGTAGATGCAAAATCTATCATGGGCATTTTTAGCCTGGACCTTAGCAAGCCTCTTACATTACAAATCCACAGTAACGAAGAAAGAATTTTACCGCTTCTAAAATCGTTCATTGTTGAGTAAGATTACGAAAAACCCGGGCTGTCTCGTTAGAAAAACAACGAGACAGCCTTTATTATAGTCTTTCGGCATTTATGTCATTCATCTCCGGCGGCTTTAAATTAACTGTAAAATAGAAATCCGACCCCATGTCCGGCGCACTGCTAAACATAATCGTACTGCTCATGGCCAATAAAATATTTTTAGACATAGTAAGACCAAGACCTGCTTTTTTCTCTGTGTTCTCCCCGGGGCTGTCTGCCGGGTTAACATGAAACGGGTTAAAAATAAACGCGTGTCTGTCTTGGGGAATGCCTATTCCACTGTCTTTAACCGAAAATGTAAACTGCCAGGGCTTTTCTTCCGTAATAATTAAACCGATAAACCCGCCGCGTTCGGTAAATTTATAAGCATTGTTCAATAAATTAACTAAAACTTGTTTTAAACGATGTGTATCACCGCTAACGTTTAGATGCATGACCTCGGTGGCAACATCAAATCTTATCCCCTTCTCTTCAATTACAGGCCGCATAAGATTATCTATCTCACTGACAAAATCGTCCAACCGGAACGGTTTTTTTTCTGCTTGCAGCAACTGTCCGCTTTCCAACAGCGATATTTCAAGAATATCGTTAATTTCCTCAAGGTTGTTGGTAAATTTCTTAAGCGAGGCAGCACCATCCGCTGCAATCGAGCCTATAGGTGCGTTTATTTCTTGCGAAATCCTTGAAAGGATTATACTCTTTGCCTGAGACGCCAAACGATGTTTTTCCGCGCTGATATAAGTTGAGATAATTTTTGCAATAGAATACAGCGGCAAACGATCTTCCCCTGTCCACACTTTTTCCGGGTTGGACGAAACAAACAGCACCCTGCCCACATCAACATCCGCTTCAAAAACAGAACAGCAATATATACTTGCGCTTGCCTCTGTTATGCATAAAAGCTTCTCCAGCAAGAGGTTTCTGTATCGCTTGGTGTAAACCATAGAACCTTCTTCATCCAATAACGAATTATACCAGTCAAATTCCGTCCGCATTACTTTCATAATTTTTTCGGGAACGGGGGTTGCGTTTTCCGAACACCATTGATGAATTATCTGGTTAGTCCCCATTTTAATACTGGAAGAGCAAATTATAACAGCGTCCAGCCCAAACATTCTGCCAATCAAGCCAAGCAATGCCCTGACAGAACTGGTCATATGCGGAGCGCGCTCGAAAAATTCCAATGCAAGTTCGGTTATATTTTCTTTATCTGTCAAGTCTAAAAATACGCTTACGGGGTTTTCCGGATAATTTTTCGCTTCCGCCATATCTGCCAATACGTCTATTTTTATACCAAGTTCCAGGTCTGCTGCTTCGCCCGCATATACCTTGTCAAAAGCGGCTAAAATAGCGTTGTTGTACACACCGCTTCTTCGGCAGAAAATCAGAAATTGGTTATCGCCGAACCGTATCGCATAATCAGGTTCTTTAAGCATCTTTTTTATAGCGATACTAAACTCCGAAACAAATATACCGGCAAATATTTTTCCGTACGTTACTTCCAATTTATCGAAATTTGTTATGCTGATTAAATTTAAGCAGAATAATTTGTCATCGCCAATCTTAAGCCCATATTCGCGGTTGAAAAAGCCTGTGGTTAAGTCCCGGCGGCTTGCCTCTTCGGCAGCGCGTTCTGCAAGTTTTTGAGTGGTAATATTTTTTGCGGCAGTTACGGTTTTGGTTCGGTTTCCGTCAATATCATAAAGGGCAATAGATTCGGTAGCAAACCACAAGTATCCGTCATCATTATCAACATCCATATTAGTTAAATGGTCAAAAAAGTCTAACCTTACACGTATTTCAAGGCCAATCTGACTATCCATCTGATACATCGCTGCAAGGTCGGGCAAGGATTCTATGTGAAAAATCTCTGCTGTCTTGTCTAACGCAGTCATCAAATTGTTTATAACTACAACAGTAGGCTCCTGCCTTGCCTTATGCTCCGGGGCTTTATAGTAATAGGAAGTCAATGTATCCTCAGAAAAATCATACTCTGTAAAAACATCGGCAGAGTTGGTGAAGGCAAGCATATAAAGCTGCCGCTCTTGTTCTATACGTTTTTCAATCTGCTTGTGCCGTCCAACCAGTTCATTTATGGTCTTGCATAACAAATCAATTTCATATGTTTTAGACTCTGAAATAATATCTGTTTCCGCATCGCCTTGAAGCTGATTTATGAAAGAACGGATAGGTTTATAAAAATTCCTGATTACAATAAAAATCAGTATCCCCCCAACTAAAACAGCAAGCCCGGTACTGATAAAAACACATCTATTAATAAGAGTTTCGGTTGTACCGCTTGTAAATAATAAAATATTAACGATAGCTGCCTGAAGCAGCATTATAGCGATTATTGGAATAAATATTTTTACAAAAATAGAATTTTTTCTAAACATTAATACGCTCCTCCCGGATAGGATACAGGTTAAGGTTTGTTAACCTTAACTACGCGGCAATTTTCATTCACATATAATTAATGGTATATAGAAGGGCGAACAACTGCGTTAAGATGAAAGAGGTGTTTGTATGATTACAATTAAACAATTGGCAACGGAGCTTGGCGTATGCAAACAAGCAGTTTATAACCGAATAACAAAGGAGCCATTAAAAAGTAAGCTAATAGATATGGGTTGTGAACCGCAAATTTCCAATAACGGCACAATCATTCTTTCTGACAGTTGTGCGGATGCAATACGCAGTGTATATGCAGAGGTATACTCGTTCCCAAACACTTCTTCCGTTCAAGGCGGATACGGCAGAAGACGTATGCAAAAAAAACCGGCCGGTGATGAACTTAATATGGTGCTTTCCCAACTTGAAAATATCCAAGCTATGATGTCAAAAATGGCTCAAATGGAAAGCTTACAAGCCGCGTTAAACCAAAAAGAGGTAGAATCGGCCGAACTTTCCGGCATTGCAGAAACATTAAAAATAATCGTATCTGAAAAAAATGCCCAATTAGATAAACTTCATGAAAAATATACAGAAGCCATAGCTCATATAAAATTGTATCAAGCTCAAGTTATGGCCTTAAAAAAGCAATTACCCCCAAAAGAAACCGAACTGCATCCTGCTCTTCACATAGCAAAGTAACCATTAAATGAAGCCCCCTGATATCAGGGGGTATTTTTTATTGTCCTAATGCTTCCCGCAGCCTTCTCATCGCTATTAATGCATTGGTTTCATCAAAATTTTCTAAATGACAAATCAATTCATCGCTTCCGGGAACAGAACTCAACTTGTCTACATAGCTTAGATATTTTAAGTTGCCGTCTTCCACTAAAGATTCCAGCTCGTCCATCCAAAGACGAATCATACCATTATCATAATTATCTTTTGCTTCGGTTTCTTTTCCCCCAGCTTTATTAAGAATGCTTACCAACTCTTCCATGGTCAGCTCAAACTCTTTGCGCAAAATATCCATATCACCGTCTGTTACGGTATTGATATTTTTAGCTAAAGATGCCTCTATTTTAGCGGCAATCTCATACAAATTCTGCCGCTCTACCATTCCGGCATGTGCCTTTAAATTGTGGATAAGCCTATGGGCCTGCTCCACATTTCCTTCAGCCAAACAATTTGCCATGTCTTCATACACACCGCTATTGTTTTTTACAAACCGCTCGGCCACTTTAATCCGAAACGTATCTCTGCTTTTTTGTACTTTTATTACATCTTCCTCTGTCCAATGAATCGGAACAAAGTACTTTAGCAAACAACGCCATAGTTCTTGGGTAGTAAACGGCTTGCTTATTATGTCTTCCATACCGCTTTTTTTATAAGATTCCAGGTCATTAACCATTACATTAGCGGTCATTGCCACTATAGGCGTGCCCGTGTTAAATCTTTGAATTAACTTGGCGGCTTCCAACCCGTCCATTACAGGCATATTAACGTCCATGAATATAAGACCGAATGGCGGCTCGTTGTTCTTGTGCCGCTGCTGTACAAGCTCTACACCTATTTTGCCGTTTGAAGCTATAAAAGTTGTCAGGCCAACTTTCTCCAAATGCTCCCGTATGACGCCCTGGTTCATATGGTTATCTTCACATATCAAAACATCCCCGGTAAACTGCGGTTTAGAAAGTTCCCTTTCATCGATTGTACTAACGTACTCGTCAGATTGCATTTCAACCGTTGGGAATGTAATTGTAAAACTAAACTTGCTCCCTATGCGCAATACGCTTTCTACTTCCAGGACACCGCCCATGGCTTCAATTAAATTTTTTGTAATTGTTAAGCCAAGTCCAGAGCCGCCGTATTTGCGGCCAATGCTTTCATCTGCTTGGGTAAACGGGTCAAAAATACTGCTTATTTGTTCTTTTGTCATACCTATGCCGCTGTCACGCACAGTAAATGTCAATGTACAAGAGTCCTCTGTTAAATCCACAACAGTGGATGAAACTTTTATTATGCCGGAATTTGTAAATTTAACAGCATTGGAAAGCAGGTTGATAAATACTTGAGAAAGCCGTGTGGGTGAGCCCAATAAAAGTTTGTTTACATTAGGTTCTAAATAAAAGTGAAGTGTAAGGTTTTTGTTTTCTACCAAAGGCTGTATGGCGGCCTGACAATGTACAAGAACCTTCTGTAAATCAAAAGGAACGGTTTCAATATCCAGTTTGCCTGCCTCAATTTTTGAAATGTCCAAAATATCATTGATAATTTGCAGCAGCAGTTTAGAATTGCCCAGTATATTCTCCAAATAGTCACGCACTTTGTCAGACATGTTTTCAAAACCCAAAGCAAGTTCTGCATAGCCTATGATGCTATTCATTGGGGTGCGTATTTCGTGGCTTGTATTCGCTATAAAAGTAGATTTAGCAAGAGAAGCCATTTGAGAGGCTTCTACAGCTTCTTCAAGCATTTTTTCATACTGATCTTTCTCGTCCTCATGCTCCTTCTGCTTTGTTACATCAAAAAGGCTGTACAACTGCACGTTAGAGCCGTCTATCCATCGAATGGATGCATTGCGTACCTCCATCCACTTTCCAAGGCAGCTGTCCCAGTGTATACCAAGGTTTTGGTAACTTACACCATTACCATGGGGCATTATGTCATGGACATTGTGGACATTTTTTAACATATCCAATTCATATCTGTTATCGTCGCGGCTTAATGAAACCAATGTATCATGCGGTAACCCATAGGCCTGCAGCATACTCCGGTTCATGTAAATTATATCTTTGTTCCTGTCAACTACAAACATAAGAAGATCCAGGTTGTCCATTATTGTCACGGTTCTGTTCATTTCTGAAATAGAGTCAACCATGTCGGCAATATCCCCGGAAAGCTTGCCTATTTCACTGTTGTTGGATTGACGGATTGGGTATGTCAAATCACCGTCTGCAATTTTACCGGCGGCAGCCCTTAAAGCTTCTACCGGTTTACGTATTATGTGTGACATAAAAAAGCAAACAAGTATTATAAATACTGTGGCAAGGATATATGCGGCTAAAATCGTATTTATAGTACGCATCGCAAGGTTCTCTGCCTCTTCCTCGTCATTTCGCGCTAAAGACTCTACGGCTTCCCTAACCTCACGCAGCAGCTCAGACATTCTGTTGCCTGTTGGGACACCTAGAATTATGGCTTCATGAAGGCTTCCCCTGTCCTCATTTTCAACAGCACTAATTATAGAGGGTATAACAAGTTCCGTATATGTCATATATGTCGCCATTAAGTTTTGAAGAAGAAGTTCAAATTCCACTTGCTCTCTTTGGCTTACGTCCAATTGTGATAAAACATACTGATACGCATGCCATCCGGCTAAAAACGCCTGTTCTTGTGCTTCGTATGCAGGTATATCAATATCAATATGCTCGGCAATTTCCCGGTTGTCTAAAGCCAGGGCCCTGTAAGCAGTAAACAAGCGCATTTTTGTTAATGCGTTTGTCGCGTCGCCCAAGTATGCCTGCCTTTCCATTACTGTAGAAAGCAAATCGCTGTATCTGTTTACAAGGGTGTTTATACGTACGATAGAAAAAATCATTATTGCAATGGCAATAATCAATACACTGATAAACGCCAATAATAGTTTTTGTAAAAGGCTTAATCCGTAGAACCTGTGCATGCCTGTCTCCTCTTAGCCAAATAGTAGTTTATATAAATAAGCGCAATTGTTTACATTGTAACAGATTGTAGCAGCAGTGTATATCTATAAACAACAAAATTAAAAATTTTTTGTTGTAATTCAAACAGTTTTGCGATATTATACACAAAAAATTAGACAGTGCAGTGTTAAGGAAGAAGGGAAAGTATGGACAATTTTATTAGCGAGATAAGAGAATGCCCGCTGATTATGGGAATTGCACCTAATCAGCTAGGGAAGGTATTTGAATGTATGGTTGCCAAAAGAGCCTTATACAAAAAAGGCGATGCAATTGTAAAGGCCGGGGATAAGATGGATTTTATCGGCTGGATATTAAACGGAAGTGTCCTTCTTACTTATGACGATATTGACGGTAACATTGCAATTATCGGCAGTCTCTCTGCGCCGGAATTGTTTGGTGAAACTCTAATCTACACCAACGACAGTTCCAGCCCCCTGTCAATACACGCACTAGAAGATTGCGAATTACTTTTGATAAAATTTAGTAAACTAAAATCCCCTTGTAAGTCCATGTGTACCTTCCATCTACAAGTTACCATGAATATCTTGCATTCGGCCGCATCCAAAATGCTCCATCTGTTAGACAAAGTCTTGGTAATTTCTAATCAAACAATAAGGCAAAGGATACTGTGCTTCCTTAATATTATGAAAGAACAAAACGGGGCCGCAAAAAAGTTTACTATCCCATACAACAGAGAACAAATGTCCAAGTATCTTTGTGTCAACCAAAGTGCCCTGTCAACTGAATTACGTAAAATGAGCGATGAAGGATTACTGCGCTTTAAACGCAACGAGTTTGAACTGCTGTAGATATGTATAATAGGTTTAAATAAAAAAGCCCCGCGAACATTAGTCGCAGAGCTTTTTCATCCAAGGCCCCCCTTAATTACCGCAGCCGACCCAATGTCGGCATTTGCATACGTATCTTGTTTAAATTTGCGTATGCTACCTGTATAAAGTATCCCCTCGTTATGGTTTCATTATAAATTACTTTGGCGTAACATGCGGCGAATGTTTCCAAATGTTAACATTTATTTTTACGGCCAATTATGCCCCCAACTGCATAGAAAAGTATATCCTGTTTCAGCCGCATACTCTAACCGCATAAAACCAAACCCTTCGTTGTTTACCTGATCCATAAGGTTGTTTAGTTCCTGCCTTGCTTTGTCTCTGTCGCAAGAACTATCTTCCATATGACTCATAGCTAAATACAACATTTCAAAATTGATGGGCTTTCCTTGATTAGTTGCCAGCATGTCAAGTGCGGTAAACTCATTAGCACTAGTAGCAAATACTTTGCCCCATACGGTGCTTGCTTTTTTTGTTTTCCTGTTTAAATTTAGCGGCCCCACAAAATAATAATTTGAAGTTTCATGGCCTTTTTCTGAATTTTTCAACTGTCCTTTCCCCCTTTGTGTTAGTTAAAGCTACTCCTTTCCTCCAGTTTTGTTTCCATTAGTATTATACCAAATATAGAGTTCGAAATGTAGTGAATGTATATAATTGTTAACCCTTAATAATTACTCCCTTTCGAAACAGTAACCTTCGCCCCTGGATGTTGTAATCGTATACCCGGAATCGAACAGTTTTGCCCTAAGTTTGGATATTGCTACTTTAATGGCACCGTGCTGCCCCATTATTTCTTGCCCCCATGCTTTTTCGTAAAGATATTCTGCAGTAAGCATCTGCTCCGGCTGTTGCATAAACTGTAGAAGCAGTGATAATTCCTTTGGCTGCAAACCCATGTCTTCCCCGTGTAAATAGGCTTTACTTGCAGGAACATCTATTCTTATAGGCCCAATTGTTAATGCATCGGGAATCATTGAGGTTCTGCGCAGCAGTGCCCCAATTCGCATAAGAAATACCGTGGTGTCATAAGGCTTTGGCAAGTAATCGTCGCCGCCCGCTTCAAACCCCTTAATAATGTCAGCAGGTGTCCCCAGTGCTGTAAGCAAAAGAACCGGAATGCGTGAAGTTTTTCTTAACTCTTTCAAAAAATCCACCCCAAACCCGTCCGGCAGCTGCAAGTCTAAGACAATTGCACCGGGTAGTTCCTTCGCTATAATGGCCCTTGCTTCCGCAAGTGTAAATGCTTGCTTTACTTCATAGCCGTGCCGCTCTAATATTTTCTTGTTATTAGCTTGCACAAGGGGCTCATCTTCGACCAACAATAAGTAACCACCTTTAAGACTGTTCTTCATAGAAATACCTCCTTTACACTATCGACTATGCGCGGGCAACGTAAACATAACTGCCGTACCTTGCCCATACTCACTTGTAAGCGAAATTGTACCTTTGTGAACCTCTTCAATTGCAACTTTACATATAGAAAGCCCAAAGCCCGTACTGCTGTCTGATACACCTCGCTCAAAAACATGGGGTAAAAGTTCAGGTTTTACACCTGTTCCGTTATCCCGTACCGTTACAATAACCATACCATCTCCTTCCATTGCATTTATAGATATTTGTCCATCATAGGTATACCGGTTAGCATTTGACAGTAAGTTTGCCAATACATGCATAAGCATATCGCTATTGCCCGACACCTGTGGAAGGGATTTAGGTATGCTTGCCAATAACTTGTTTTTACGTTGAACTAACATATTGCGGTAAACAGATGCGGCCCTGTTTAAGAACTCCACCATATCAATTGACTCCATTTTTTGATGCCCGTCGTAAATGGTTGAAAGCTTTAAGGCACTGTCAACCATCCTTGCCATTCGCATTATTTCCCGCTGGGCATTTTCCAAGCTTTCTTGCATTTCTTCTTTATTTAAATCGCCAAAATTAAGCATGTCCGTAACGTTAAATATGCTTGTTGAAATAACCGTAAGGGGTGTCTTAAAGTCGTGGCTCATATTTTGAAAAAATTCCGTTCTCATGCGTGTAATACGATCCAGCATGTTAATTTCCGCAATATAAGATTCTTCAATAGTACGCATAGCATTTACAATTTGAATTTGATTACGCACTCGTAAACTTACAATTGTTTTGTTAAAGGGCTTACTAATATAATCGGCTGCGTTCAAGGAAAGCCCAAACATTTCATCTTCTTCCCCGTCCAGCCCCGTAATAAAAATTACGGGTATCTCCTTCAGCTCATCTATAGTCCTAAGTATCGTAAGCAATTGGTATCCGTCCATCTCAGGCATTACAATGTCTAGCAAAATAAGATCCGGCACATGCTTTCCTGCCAACTCCAATGCCCTTTTCCCGCTGGTTGCCGCAAATACAGTGTACTGCTCACCCAATATCCTTGCCAATTCCCTTACGCTAATAGGGTCGTCATCAACAATTAGTATAGTGTTACTCTTCATCTATCTCACTCCCAAAAGTACTTTCAAGTTGCAGCAAGGCTTCCAATGCCGCCAGTTCGTTAATATCTTGCATACAGCGCACCAGCTCACTGCTCCCGGGCACCAAGTAAAGTTCGTCTACATAGCTTAAATATCTTAAATCGCCGCTTTCCAGAAGCGGCTTAAGCTCACTTACTAAACGCGAAAACATTTTTATATCAAAATTAGCATCGGGCATATTTTTTCTAACATTTTCCAAAGTCGGCTCTATACTGTGCATAACAGCATTAAACTCTTTCCTCAAAGCAGCCACATCAGCGTCACTTACAGAACTGTTACTCCTAATAGATGCCTCTATTTTTGCCGCAATTTGCCGTAATGCAGGCTTTTCTATCATACCCGCATGGGTTTTCAGGTTGTGTACAAGCCTGAATACTTGTCCAACATCTCCAGCGGCCAAATGTTTGGCAATAGTATCACATACATTCCTGTTACTGTCTGCAAATTGAACCAATATTTTTGCATACTGCTGTTCAGCTTCTGTTTGCATTACTTCCTTATCTTTTTCTTCCTGCCAATCTATAGGCGTGAAATAGTTTAACAAGCACTGCCATAATTCCTGGGATGTAAAGGGTTTACCTACTACCCCGTCCATACCGTTTGCACGGTATATTTCTTCGTCATTAATCATTATATTGGCTGTCATAGCAACTATTGGGGTCCCTGTCTCTAACTGATTAATTAGTCTTGCGGCCTCCAGCCCATCCATAACAGGCATGTGAATATCCATAAAGATAAGCCCGAATGGCGGTTTGCTACTGTATTTACGCTCTTTCACAATATCAAAACCAATTTGACCATTTACGGCTATTGTAGGCCTTAGGCCCACCTTAATTAAATGTTCGCAAATAACATCCTGGTTCATATCATTATCTTCAAAAACCAAAACTTCGCCATCAAACATAGGTTTTGGAATTTCACCTGCCATAACGCCGGATGTACCTTCGCTCTCATCCACTTTTACAATTGGAAATGTTAAAGTGAAGCTAAATTTGCTTCCAATATTCAATACGCTTTCCACTTCCAGTCTGCCGCCCATTAATTCTATTAATCTTTTTGCAATAGGTAAGCCAAGGCCGGAACCACCGTATACACGTGTAATACTTGCATCCGCTTGGGTAAATGTATCAAAAATTCTCAAAATTTGCTCTTCCGTCATGCCTATTCCACTGTCACGCACTTCAAAATGTATGGTGTAACTGGTTTCCGTTGAACCTATAAGAGTTATGGACATTTTTATTATTCCATGGTTGGTAAACTTGACCGCATTAGAAAGCAAGTTTAATAATACTTGCGTAAGGCGGGTTGAATCGCCCAGTACTAATTTGTCTAAAACCGATTCTACATAAAATTGAGTCTCAAGGTTTTTCTCCCGAGCCATGGGGAAAATGACCGATTGACTGTGTTGTATTACTTTCTGCAAATCAAACGGTGCTATTTCAAGTTCCAGTTTGTCAGATTCCATTTTTGATACATCTAATAAATCGTTTATAATCTGAAGCAGCCACTTCGCGTTTTCATATATATTATTTAAGTGCCTGCGGGTTTTACCAGATATATCGCTGTCATCCAAAACAAGCTCTGAATATCCAATAATGCTATTCATAGGTGTGCGTATCTCGTGGCTGGTATTGGCCAAAAAAGCAGACTTAGCCAAAGAAGCCGCCTGCGCTTCCAAAGCAACTGTTTTAAGCCTTTCTTCATACTCGACACGCTTGTCATGCTCGTTCTTTTTATCGGTTATATCGGAAAAACAGTAAAGCTCTACCTGCGAGCCATCTATCCAGGAAATAGAAGCAATTGTTACCTCCAACCATTTACATAAAAGACTGTCCCAAAAATAATCTTTGCTGTTAACGCCAAAATCCACATAGTCCGGCAAAGAAGAAATATTTTCTTTAAATTGTTCAAACTCCCGTAGCTTAAAGCTAATCAGTTCGTCTATTTCTGCAGAATTAATATCTTGCTCTTCCAGTTTATAAGCTTGCAGCAAATTATTATTTGCATACACTACATTTTTATTTTCGTCCAGTATAAAAACCATGGCGTTTAGGTTATCCATTACTTTTATTGTCTTGTTAAGTGTGGATATACTATTAACCATATCCGCTATATCCTTCGACAATTGGCCCACTTCGCTGTCGTTATACTGGCAGATTGGGTACGTTAAATCGCCCTTAGTAATATTGTCGGTAGCTTCCCTTAAAATATGAATGGGTTTGGTTATAAGATTTGAGATAAGCAAACAAACCAGAATACCAAGCAACGATATTACTGCCACAGTAGCAAAAATGTTGCCGGCAGTTCTTGTGGAAAAATGCGCTACATCGGAAGCGTGACTATATGCAAGTACTGTTAAAATTTTATCAACATCTTCCAACAAATGGGCCATCTCGCGGCCCGTATTAATCCCTAAAATTATTGAATACTCCAATGCGCAGTTATCATTATTTTCTACCGCATAAATTATTGTGGTAATTATATAGTCACGATAGAAATAATATGCTGCCATAAATTGCTCTAGGATATTATTAAGATTATCCATTTCATACTGGTTTAGCCTGCCGTAACTTATTACATGCATATTAGCTACTAACTCGGCCAAAAACACCGGATCTTGCGCTTGATACATTGCCATAAGCCCATCAACAGTTTGCTGTACTTGATAACTGTCGAAAGACAAGGCTTTGTATGCAGCCGTTAGACGCATTTCGGTTAGTGCGGAAAGAGTGTTAGTAAGATGCGACTGTCTTATTACTGTAGAATCAAGCAACTCTTCATACTCTGCAACCACCGTATTTACACGAGTAATTGTAAATGCCGCCAAAAATATATTTGCCAGCATCAATATATAGAATGCCAAAAATATTTTTTGTCCTATTTTTAACCCATACAGCCATCGCATAACAATTCCTCTTTTCTCTTAGGCATTCAGTAGCTGCTTACTATGTAAAAATATTTCGGCTGAAATATGCAAATGATTCCGTAGGTAATTCTTGCTTTATGTTACAAAGTAGCTTTTTAAACCCTATTATAACACAATAACAATTTGTACTAAATTATAGCAAAAACAATCAAACACAAGAGTTACCACTACAACAAATTTCAATTATTTTATTAACCAGAAAAATGAATGCGTAAAAATATTATTGTAATTACAACAAAAATTGGCTTTCGCCAATATTTGGTTAATAATTAGGGACGTAATCACCAAAATATAATCCCCACCACCCGTTGTGCGGATGGTGGGGATTTATATCAACAATTGTTGAGCAATTCCATTTGCAAGGTCAGCACCTGTTGCACCTGATGTAGCAAGAGCAAGTTCGTGAAGGTTCACGTTTTCGTCCAATTTAACATTGGAAACATGTACTTTTAGAATAGCTTCACGGCCCAATAAGTCCGGTTTTTCTACAATAACGCGCCTGTCAAAACGGCCGGGTCTAAGTAATGCCTTATCCAATATTTCGGGACGGTTTGTTGCGGCAAGAATAATGATACCCTTTTCGGTTGAAAAACCATCCATTTCCGTAAGTAGCTGATTAAGGGTTTGTTCTCGCTCGTCATTACCGCCCATTTGATTATCACGGCTTTTCCCTATGGCATCTATTTCATCAATGAAAATAATGCAAGGGGCATTTTTCTTTGCCTGTTCAAATAGGTCACGTACGCGAGACGCCCCGACACCTACATACATTTCAACAAATTCACTGCCGGAAATAGAGAAGAACGACACTCCGGCTTCCCCTGCAAGGGCTTTGGCAAGCAATGTTTTTCCTGTACCCGGTGGGCCAACAAGCAACGCACCTTTAGGCTGCTTCGCACCGATTTTTTGGTATTTTCCCGGGTTTTTCAGATAGTCTGCAAGTTCGGCAAGGCTTTCTTTGGCTTCGTCACATCCCGCAACATGCGCAAATTTAACGCCAATATTTTTTTCAGCAGTGTATTCTTTCGCTTTACTCTTACCCACGCCCATCATGCCGTCACCCATTTTACTCATAAGTTTACGGCCCAAGAACATAAATAGCAGATACATTATTAAAATTGGGACAACCCAACTAAAAATAAACCCAAGTATAGGTGAACGGGTTGCCGGAAGCTGCCTATAGAAGCTAACGTTGTGTAAGCTTAGCCGTTCTACAAGAGATGGATCTTCAACTCTTATGGCAATTAAAACACTGTCAACAGATAAAGTTTGCCGTCTTACATCTTCTGCAGGCGTACCATACGGATATATAACCCTCTCTATCTCCGCAAGAATAGCGTCGTCCCTTAATCTAATCCTAAGATTGTCTTCATTTATCTGGACTTGGCCGACATGCCCAGATTCAACAAGCTGAATAAACTGCCCATACTCAATTCGATAATCTCCGGGCATTCTTGTCATAACAACCAGGTTCAGCAGAAAGTTGATAAGAAATATTACGGCTAAGACAGTGAAGATATTAGGTTTTTTGGGCGAATTCCAAGAGAAAAAGCCGCCTCCACCATCTAGTTTATCTGTCTCATTCATTTGGTTAGGGTTTGACTGCATTAAATTAGTGTTATTTTTTTCATTTTCTTCTTGCCTCATTTGATTTCGCCTCCCATCAGTTTTTGGTATGTAAATTTTGTAATTTATCACATTGTATTATATAAATACCATCAGTTCAACAAGAATCGCGGGCAGAAAATCCTAAGAGGCGAAAAAACAGCTTGAGAGCATCCGCCAATATCAGTAGTAAAGACGAAAGTGTCAAACACAGGAAAAAACCCGCCTGGGTATCCAAGCGGGTTAGTTAATAAAGCAAAAGCCAAAATCAGCTATGCCTTTCTTTTTTTCTGTATCCTATTCAATTTCCATTTCACACAAATTCCACCCAC
>WQTQ01000221.1 GCA_009786175.1 Bacillota bacterium
AAATGTGAAGTATGTGACAAAGGTATTCAAACCGGGCATAGAATCAGTATTACTCGTAGCCAAGTGTCACGCCGCGCCAACAAAATGTGGCGTTCTAATATCAAAAAAGTGCAAATTGTCGAAGAAAACGGCAATGTAAGAAAAGCGAAAGTATGCACTCGCTGCTTACGTTCCGAGAAAGTAACAAGAGCGGTTTAATTTTAGTTTATTCAATGTGAAGCCTTGCGGTTGATGAGTCCGCAGGGCTTTTGTTTTGTTCTGGGAAATTGCTTCTTACGAAACGCGCAGCAAGTGCGTTTACATACTTGTAAATCCTGATAACGAATAGTATAATACGTTTGTGTAATGAAATTGTAAAAAACAGGAGGAAATTATGAACAGAAAATTTGTATTACTTGCAGCACTGGCACTTGTTGCAGTATTTATGCTTGCGGCATGCGGCAACGGTAACGGCGGCGGTACGGCAGCCGCAGACAGAGGTCTTGAAGATATGGATCTGGTAGTACTTGCACCATCTGCAGCACAAGGCTGGACGGCGGCGGTTATCTTCTTTGCGGAAGAAAAAGGCGCAGAGCTTCGCGAGCGCGGTCTTGGCAGTTTCCGTGTGCTTACATCTGATTCTGTAGCAGCACAGGCCGGCCAAATCGAAGAAGTTATTTCCCAGGGAGTAGATGCGGTTGTGCTGTTCCCTCATTCAGATGAACTTACAATGTCTGCACAAGATATTCTTGATGCCGACATCCCACTATTTGTATTTAACCGCAATGTTGATGTAAACTTTAACCTTCGTCTTCTGGGTTCTAACCTGTTAATAGGCGGCGAAGGGGCACGAATGATTGCGCGGGAAATTGGTGGCAGCGGCACAGTGGCATACTTGGCCGTACCGGCAGTAGGCTCAACAAGCATCGATCGCGTTGGTGCGTTTAAAGATGTAATGGTCGAGTATCCGGGCATCAATCTTGTAACTATGACGGCAGATGCAATTTCTATTGAAGAAGGGCTTAGAGTTACGGTTGATATGCTTACAGCAAACCCAAGTGTTGATGCAATTTTTACAATTGACGATCAGCTTGCAATAGGTGCGTACCATGCCATGCGTGAAGCAGGCCGTACAGACATCCGCGTTATCCACGGGGCAGGCGGCATGCAGCAATTTTTCCATATGATACATGATACGCAAGATGTACAATTGTCTACAGGTACATTTTCGCCTACAATGGTAGCAGAAACTATCGAACTTGCAGTACAATACCTTGAAGGAAGAAGAGATTTTAGCGAATTATTTGACCCAACGCATCCACAAGCTAATGTAATCATCTTCCCCCCAAGCATTGTCACAAGAGAAAACGCTGCAGAATTCTTTGCACCGGGTTCTCCTTGGTAAACTTGTAAATTGAAGCTTAATACCCCCTGATATCACAATGGAAATGTGATATCAGGGGGTGTTTGTAATATATTTCGCCTGTAAAGGAGAATCTTTGTGGCTAATGATTTTTTTGCATTAGAAATGAAGGGAATCGAAAAATCATTCGGTTCAAATTATGTACTTAAGAAGGTTGACCTAACCGTAGAAAAAGGCTCTATCCATGCCCTTCTTGGTGAAAACGGTGCAGGTAAATCTACCCTAATGAACATACTTGGCGGTGTCATAGACAAAGACAGCGGAACCATAACCGCAAATGGAAAAATAGCATTTATCCACCAAGAATTATCATTAGTTAATGACCTAAACATATATGAAAATTTGTTTCTGGGAAATGAGTTGAAAAAAGGACCGCTACTAGATGCGCGTGCAATGTCGGAAAAAACCAGTGAAATTTTAAAGCGTATCGGTGTAAATATTAAACCCACTGAACTTGTATCGTCCCTTAGCCCGTCCTACAAGCAGGTAGTAGAAATTGCACGCGCTTTGCTTAAAAATGCAGATATAATTATCATGGACGAGCCGACAACATCTTTGACAGACGTAGAAATTCAACGTATTTTTGAAGTTATGAATAACCTGCGCGGGCATGGCATTAGCCTAATTTTCATCTCTCATAAGTTAAATGAAGTAATACAAATTTGCGATTCATACACAATCCTCCGTGACGGAAACGTTGTAGCTGTAGGCAAAGTAGATGAAAATACAACGGAACAATTGCTTTCGGCATACATGATTGGGCGCGAAATTTCGTCAGATGACATTTACCGCAGCCGCCTTGTTGGTGAGAAAATTCTTGAAATAAAAGATTTGAGCAAAGAGCGCGAATTTAGTAATATAAACATGCACTTATGTAAAGGGGAAATACTAGGTGTAACCGGCCTTTTAGGTGATGGACGCACAGAGGTTTTTGCTGCTGTAGCCGGTGCAAATTGGCCATACGGCGGTCAAATTTATGTTAACGGCAAAGAAATAAAAATGAAAACAACTGAGGTATCCAGAAAAGCAAAAGTAGGATATTTACCAAAAAACCGCAAAGAGAATGGGATCATACGCGACTTAAATATAAAGGAAAACGTAGTTTTGCCAATAATGTCTAAAATCTCTACGGTTGGTGTAATAGATGGGCACAAGGAAAACTCTGTTACCGCAAATTTTGTTAAAATGCTTTCAATAAAGGTGTCGAACACAAAAAATCTTATCACATCACTTTCCGGCGGTAACCAGCAAAAAGTTGTTCTTTCTAAAGCGTTAAGCACCGACCCGGAAATACTGATTCTTGATAACCCGACCCAAGGCGTTGACGTTGGCGCAAAATTGGAAATTTATAAACAAATATTAGACCTGGCAGATGCCGGATACAGCATTGTTGTACTAACAAATGAATTTCCCGAATTGCAGAAAACATGCGACCGCTGCTACGTAATGTTCCAAGGCGAGGTGCGGCACGAATTTACTCATAGTGAAATGACAGAATCTGATATAATGCTTATTGCCACCGGTGGTCGGCTGGAGTTGGAGGTTGCAGATGAAAACGAAAATTGACGCATGTATAGATAATTTTAACTTGAAGCAATTTATGATTAACAACTCGGCGTTTGTAACATTAGTGTTTTTGCTTATCATTGCTTCACTTTTACAATTTGTGCCGGGCTTGCAGGATAGCCGCTTTGGGTTGACAAACTTTTTTTCTGTAAGTAATTTTGTTAACATTTTATTTAACAACGCAATTGTTGGTATTATCGCACTGGGCATGACTTTGATAATAATTTCCGGCGGTATTGACCTGTCGGTTGGTGCTGCTTCTGCGGCATGCGGGCTTGCTGCAATTTGGGTAATGAACGCCACCGGAAACATTATGTTGGGTGTTACCGCCGCCATTGTTATGGGTATAATTATGGGCGCGTTTAACGGAATTTTAATTGCCAAGTTTAGTATACCGGCATTTATTGTAACCCTTGGCGCAATGCGTATTTTTCGTTCGCTGTCTCAACATTTCTTTAGAGGCGGCGGTATTTTATTAGATGCCGAAGTGCGCGGTTTTGCCGCTTTTTCTCGCACAAGGATTTTTGACGGTACATTACCTTTGCCCATTTTATACTGGTTGGGCCTTGCCATTATTGTTGGCCTTTTTGCCAAACATACAGCCCTTGGGCGGCACATATATGCCGTAGGCAGCAACGAACGGGCTGCAAATTTGTCGGCAGTTAATGTAAAACGGGTAAAAATATTTGTTTTCATGATTTCCGGCGCGCTTGTTGCCTTTGCATCCTTAGTGGAAGCCGCCAGAATAGGCAGCATGAACTCATCTTCATCGGGTAATTTTTATGAACTGGAAGCCATTGCGGCGGTTATTATCGGCGGAACAGCCATGAGCGGCGGACGCGGGCGTATAATAGGAACTGTTTTTGGTACCTTAACACTGGGTGTAATTAACAATACAATGAACCTGATGGGGTTACCGAGCTTCCTTGTGGGAACGGTGCAGGGTTCCATTCTTATTCTAGCGGTTTTATTGCAGCGTAGTTTTGCTGAAAAGGAGAAGCAGTTTTAGGAGGTGTTATATATGCAATATTCAGTAGTAATTCAATATGATGCAGTAGATGAAATATATGTAGCCAGTATACCTGAATTACAAGGATGCATGGCACATGGAGAAACAAGAGAAGAAGCAATGCAAGAAATTTTGATCGCAATGAAATTACAAATTGAAGTTATGCTGGATAAAGGTATACCAATACCAGAACCTTTAATGTATGTAAGTTAACGCCTCATTTTAGGCGAGTTAACTGTTTTTCGATAATAAACCGCCGTACGCAGCAAACTGCTGTATACGGCGGTTTAAGATTACAAAATTTACATACCAAATTCAAACCATTCCAGGTCTATATCCGAGCCGGGTAGGAAGATGAAATCTACTTTACCTTTACCGGATAGCGGGTTTTCCGGTTCCAGCTTGCAGCTTCCATACTCATCCCGGGCAGGTAGTGTCAGCATGTTCACGGTTTCATTGCCGTTTTCGTCTGTAAACACCATTTTAACTGTGTTTTTGTCCTGCTTGGAACGCCAGCATATTTCTATATTGGTTGCGGGGTTCTCGAAACTCATGCCGTCGAAGGTGATGGTTACGTTGTTGCCAATGCCTTCTACCGCGCTGCCGGTTACGGTGAAATTATCGCCGTAAATGTTGTCATTGGCGGCAAACGGGACACGGTCAAAGGTTTTTGACTTAAACCGGAAGCCCTTGATGTGTACTTTCCGCCAAACCACGAAACAAAGGGTTTGTATGCCTGTTATGCGTTCCGGCAGTTTGTACGTTGTGTCTTGGTAGGTGTTCCAAACGGAGCCTTTGTCGTAGGTGACGGTGGTTAACTTGCGCGCGCCTTCGCTGCCGGGCATGCCCAGCCATATGTCTATAGGGAATGGGCTGCCTTCCAGCGGGAATAATCCGATTGTAAACTCGTCGGAGCCAAAGCTGCCGAAATCCAGGTTGGCGAAACCAACTTGGCTTTCACCGTCGCGCAAGGTTGCGATGCCGCGGTCGTTAC
This sequence comes from Bacillota bacterium, assembly GCA_009786175.1. The sequence continues at coordinate 4,972 of WQTQ01000221.1, forward strand.
CGTTTGTCATGGGTACATTGCTGCAATTGCACAGCCCGCCGCTTACGAAAGAGTACGGGTCCAGGAACGGGGTGCCATAGCCTTCGATTGTTAGCGGCAGCAGCGAGATTAAGGCTTGGTGGTCTTGTCCGTTTCTTGTAGAACAGCGGACAAAAACCTCGCCGTCACCTTTGGGCAGCAAAGTTGCGGTGTTGCCGGATATTTTTAGGCTGCCAAGGGGGCTGGTAATGCCGCCGTCTGTGGCAAGCCGCCATTCCAGGCTGCTGTGGGTGGCGTTGGCCGGGTAGGTTTTGGCGGTGATTGTAAAAACGTCCCGGTTTAATTCTATTTTGCGGATTGGAATGTCTGTATTGTCAAATTCGGCGGATACCTCAAAATCTTGGTCAAGTCCACGCTTAAGGTGGCGTTGCCACGCTAAGTCGCGAGGCCAATTAAGGTTACGTTCCGAAATTGCCAGCAGTTTTCCGCTAAACAAACGGCGGTTGTCAACGCGTTGGTATTGGTCGTAATCTGTGGAGTCGCCGTTGTCTAAGCCAAGAAGCTTGCCATTTTTGACGGTAACTTTTACACGGTTGTTGGCATTTTCTACCGGATTGCCATCTGCGTCCAATGCAGTAATTTCTGTAAAGGTTAACCCATCGAAATCGGTATGAGTAAGTTTTAACTCTACAGCGTCACCAAAGGAGCGGCGTTCGCACTCTGCAATTACATTACCGGCTTCGTCGTAGCCTACGGCTTTTATAGTGCCCGGCTCGTAAGGCACGATGTAATCAGCCACAATTTCTAAGTCTTTTGCATGGTCGATATTTTTTGCTCCAAGAGATTTGCCGTTTAAGAACAACTCTACTTTTGGCAGGTTGGACGCGATGCGGACATCCACCGGCTGGCCCGGAGACCAATCCCAATACGGGTACAGGTGAACAAAGGGTTTGTCCTCTGCGCTTGTCCAGGCAGATTTGTAAATGTAGTATGAATCCTTGGGGAAACCTGCCGTGTCAACTTGCCCGAAGTAGGAATTTTTCGTGTGGTACGGGGTTGGTTCGCCAATGTAGTCTGTGCCTGTCCATATGAATTGCCCAAAGGTGAACGGTGCGTCCCGGTGGTCTGTGATGCATGCTTCGGTGTTTTTCGCGCCCCAGCTTACGGAAGAATTGCCAAGGGTAGAGCATTGCAAATCGTCGTCGCTTAGCAAGGATTTTTTAAGCGGGAAGTGGTAGATGCCGCGGCTTTGTACTGTAGATGATGTTTCGCCGCCGTAAATTATCCAGCTTGGATTTTTTGCGTGATGGCTGTGATACAAATATTCCGCGTAATTGTAGCCGATTAGTTTTATAATGTCCGCGCACCTTTGTGTATTTTCCCATGGCATGTAATTTGAACATAAAGTGACAGGGGCATGGTCCTTGGGGTCGTGTTTTTTTACTAAATCTATGAGTTTTTGCATGGTTGCAGAGCCGTCTTCGAAACTGGCGTGTGTATCGTAAATTTCGTTGCCGATACTCCACATTATAAGTGACGGACAGTTTCTGTCGCGGCGCACCCAAGACGCCACGTCCCGTTCTACCCAGTCGTCGAAGAAGCGGGCATAGTCAAATTCTGTTTTGGGGCGTCTCCACATGTCTGTAAATTCCGATTGAATTAGAAAGCCCATTTCGTCCGCAAGTTCCATAAAAACCGCCGCAGGCGGGTTGTGGGCCGTGCGGATGGCGTTAACACCCATGTCACGTAAGGTTTGCAACTGGCGGCGTAAAGCACCCCTGTGTACGGCAGAGCCCAGCGCGCCCATGTCGTGGTGCTGGCATACACCGTAAATTTCTACCCGTCGCCCGTTTAAGAAGAAGCCATCTGATGTAGAATAGGAAATTTCCCGGAAGCCGAAGCGTGTGTGGACGGTGTCGGTGACTTCTTTGTTCCGGACTAAATTAGATTCCAGAATGTAGCAGTTTGGGTCGTTAATATCCCATAACTTTGGATTTTTGACCAACACCCTGCAATATGAATTTTCCTGACAAAATTCAGAAGCTTCCGGCTGCGCGACGCTTGTATCAATATCAAGAATTTCCCCTGTACCGGCATGTTTTATGTTAAACCGCACCCCCCCTGAGGAAAGGGGTTCAATCTCCCATTCAATGTCCACATACCAATCGTTGGAGCTGCCTTCGACTTTATGTGGCGTAATATAAACCCCGTCAATGGCAAAATGGTGGGCATTCTTCTCGATAAACCAGCAATCCCGATAAATGCCCGCGCCGGAATACCAGCGGCTGTTTGGGGACTGATAGTTTACGGTTACCAGAACTTCGTTTTCGCCGGGCATTACAAACTCTGTAACCTCTTGGGTAAATGCTGTGTAGCCATTTTTCCATTCCCCGGCTTTTTGTCCGTTTACATATAAAGTTGCGTCCATGTAAATGCCATCAAACCGCAGAAAGAGCTTTTTCTCCGGATCAAGGGTACCGGGGTAAAAGATTTTTTTGTAGCAGCCCACACCGGATTTGTACAAACTTTTTGTATCAGAAATTAGCCAGTCGTGGGGTAGCTGTATCGGATTCCATGTTGTTTCGTCTTCCATTTTAAACTGCCAGTTAAAGTTCATGCTACTCATAATTATCCTCCAAATATATGACTGATACGCAAGTGCGCTTTCTATTCCAGTATATCGTAATAATACTATTTTGCAACCAAATTATGTATGCTTTTGTACTATTTTGCACAATATACCGTAAAAATGAGTTTGTAGTTGACAAAATTCGGGTTACAAATATAATGTTTTACAGAGTGAAATATTTATATTTATACGTGGGGGACGTGAAGACAATGTTATCGTATTATCATGTAAAATGCCTGGAATGTGATTCTCGGCTAAGCGATGCTTTTGAACCCGAAAGGGGATATTTACATGATTACAATTAAACAGTTGGCGGCAGAACTAGGTTTATCCAAGCAAGCGATCTACAACCGAATAATAAAGGATCCTTTAAAAAGTATGCTTGTTGACTTGGGCTGTGAGCCGCAGGTGTCTGTAGGCGGCACTATTTACCTTTCTGAAAAATGTGCGGAAATAGTACGTAGTGTATACGCGGAAAAATACTCGAAGCCGGATAGTTCCCCTGTACAGGGCGGATACGGCAGAAAGCGTGCAACAAAAACTACAAGTAACAATGAAATGAGGTTATTACTTACGAAGTTTGACAAAATTCAAACTATGATGTCCGGATTGGCTCAAGCGGAGGATTTGCAAAATGCACTAAATGAAAAGGGTGTAGAAGTGGCGAAGCTTTCGGGCATGGTAAACATATTAGAGAATGTTGTATCCCAAAAAGATGCCCAGCTGAATATACTGCATGATAAATATGTAGAAGCGGTAGCTCATATCAAATTGTATCAAGCCCAAATTATGACCTTAAAAAAGGCGATTAACTCATAATGCCGTTATCATTATTTATACCCCCTGATATCGCATTCGCAATGTGATATCAGGGGGTAAATGTTTAAATACAGCGTATACTGTACCGGAGGTGAAACCATAAAATGCAACTTTCCCCTAAAGTTTGGCGGCTTGCGTCTACCAAAGACTCTGCAGCTTACATGATATTGACTGCAGATGGCTATACACTTATTGATACGGGTTTATTTACTGCAGCGCGGGCGATAATTAAAGAGTTAAACCACATGCAGGTTACATCTCTGTCCAAGATATTATTGACCCATCACGACCAGGATCACATTGGCAATATGTCTTTGCTGCAGCGGAAATATAACTGCCCGATATACATTAATTCGTTAGATATGCCGTATATATACGGGCAAAAGCGGCGGCACAGCACAAAAGCATTATTCGATTTTTTTATTAAAACAGATAATTCTGCCACGCTCTCTGCCTTGGAAGACGCAGCTTTTAACGATATAACAGTAGTACACACCCCCGGCCACACACCGGGACATAGCTGCTTTCTTTTTGAAGATTTCTTGTTTGCGGGGGATTTGTTTCGCCTGCCCAAACTTAGGCTAAAACCATATTGGCTGCGAACAGGCTGGAATACGCCAAAGCTTGAGAACACTATCCGTAAAGCCATTGGATTGCCATTTAATTGGGTATGCCCCGCACATTTTTTGCCTGTAAAAATAAGCCCTTGACCCTAACACGGTGTTATGGCAATGGATGTTCCAATGGATTGGCGACAGTGATAAATACGAATACTGGGCAGACACAAGCCAAGGGAACAGCCAACATGCATGGCCTGATGGAGGAAATGCTGAACTACTACAACTGCGCAATTTCCACCTCGCCCACCCAATTAGATTTACTTATCCCCATAAAAGAGAAGGAGGCGTAATTTATGCCATACACATTTAAAGGTGTAGCGGATTTTTGGCTTTACAACGTATGCGACGTTTCATCAAAGTCGGAAGAGTTTATCCGGCAAAATGAAAAAAACAGCGATGAACTTTTGGCGGGGCTTCGATATTATTCCGAAATGCTGCGGAACATCTGTAAAAGTACTACAGTTTTTGAAGTATCAACAAAAGAGCGAAAGCAAATGCCCAGCGGCATTTACACAGATGATTTGGACAATTGCCACAACCTAACCTTTACCCGTGAGTGTCTGCTTATATTAGTAAGGGCAGGGGAACTGCAAAAAGATGGCGGCGCGTACTTCCTAACCATTGGTAAAGATAAATTTAAGGAAGCCTGGTGGTATTCTGTGCCGCCCAAAGCCGCCTATTTTGGCTTCCTTCAACAGGTAGGGTTTCATTTCCGTTTCCTTAAAAAAGGCAGTGAAGTTGCCAAGTACGCAACCTGCGACACAATAGAGCTTTACAGCGATGATTACAATGCCGCTTTTTATGCTTTGAAATTTTTGTATGATTATTGGGCTGAGCATAAGCAGGTTAAGTACGCAGGTGACGGTTATGGCTACTTGGGAGATTGCTTAGTTTTAGCGGATTATGATTCGATTCTTTTTCAGTCGAAAGTGCCAAAGCGTGCGTCATTGACACTCATTTCTTCCATCGTCGAGCTGCCGCAATCTGTCTTTAACTGTGCAGGGGATAGAAAGGATGTACTAACCCAACTTCTGGTAGGTATTTTTAATCAGCCAAACTTAAGTGTAAAAATAAATTTTGACCTGTGGCTTTGGTGGATGAAGGTATCGCATAAAAATAAAAAAACAAAGAATTTTACATTTGTCCATGTCGAGCCCAATTATGTTTGGGTCTATCAGTCACTTCCTATTGAAGTTGCCAAGCAGTTAGTTGATACGGATGATGAACTGTCCGGTAAATTTTGTGATAAGCTGAAAATGGGCTGTACCGCAGGGTGCGGAAAATGCGCAACCCCCGCCGATAGGGTAGAATATAAAGGATACCGTTTCTGCAAACATGAGAGCATAAATATTGATATTAATGCACAGGATGATATTGATTTCCTGTGTAAGATTATAGAAATGTGTGCTAAGTCATAGAAATGTTTTGCTCAAATCTCAAATGATGCTTTAATTCTGTGCCCCATGCCCGGCAACCCGGGAACGGAATGCCTAAAGTGCGTATAAATGTATTCTTCGTCCACATCCAGTAATATGTCCATAACCAGTTCGAAAACATGTGGATAGGGTGACGCAGAAAATTCACAGAAGGCTTCCCTGGGGGTAAGGTAGCCTATTTTGTAGTACCAATCCACATCCAATGACAAATAATCCCCCGGCTGCAACAATACATGATTACCATAGGGCCATGAGGGGCTTGTAAAGCATGTGGAAAAGGGTGAAAAAATAAAATATTCCAATGCACCGGCACTGCCGCCGCCGGGGAAATTATCTTCCCATCCCATGAAAATACCATTGATGATGTAACTGTAATATGGATTGTTGTTGGTAACAGTAAAACTTAGCCCGCGGGGGCTATGCTGTGTAATATTTAAGTCCAGCCCTTGGAAGCGGGCAAAGGCCGCGGCAGTAAGGCAGTCTTGTTGTGCTTGCCAGGCGGTATGACGGTCCGCCCAGTCTTCTTCAATTGTGAAAATGGCGTACATGTATTTGCCCGGTGTGCTTTGCTGCCCAATTTGCCTCATAAAATTTCTAACTACCCTGTACCGGCCCGGCGGCAGCTGCCCGTGCATATGCTCCCAGTTGATATTTTCTTCTGTGGAATAACCCGGGCCTATGATAAATAGCGGCATAATCCAGATAACTTCATTTACAGTAAAAGGTACCTGCTGCCATTCGCCATTTACATATTGCTGTATGCTGTACGGTGTGCCATGTCCCATTTCGCTGTCGGAGTCGTTAATCATTGTCAGGCGCAAGCCGGTAGGGGTAACACTGCCTTTTTCTACGTACAGGCGCATACCTTGCCAATAGTTAACGGGGCCGTTGTTTGATTGGTTTTCTTGTCCCGCCGGTATGGTTGGCGCAATGTAATCTGCGGCAGTGTATGATTCATAACTCTGATTGACATCGCTTTCGCAACCCGATAAAGCCATTCCGGCAACTACAAAAAATAAAATTGCAAAAAATATTTTTTTCATTGTATAAACCTCCTGTCGTAACTGTATGCTTACATATTACAACCCCAAAATTACACAAAACATTACAGATTCGCATAGAAATAGGAACTAAAAAAACTGTACTAACATAAATAATACACTTGACACGAACTGTATTAAGCGATATAATACACGCAATCAGCAGTGTCCCATTACATTGGAGGTGAGTACTTGTTTCAAATAGACCTAAAAAGCCGAAAAGCAATTTACGAGCAAGTAATGGACAACTTCAAACGCCTTATAGTAACGGGCGTGGTCAAACAGGGGGAAAAGGTTCCGTCTGTCCGGGATATGGCAAAAACTTTAACCGTTAACCCAAATACCGTACAAAAAGCCTACAGAGAGCTGGAAAGCCAGGGGTACATCTACACGGTGCTGGGGCAGGGGAGTTTTATTTCCGCGCCGCCGAAAAAAGGCGATGCCAAGGAAATAGCCGTACTTTATGGGCGGATAAAAAGTGACGTTCAGGAGCTCCTTTTCCGTAAGGAATCCAAGGACAAAATAATTGATTTCGTAGAAAAAATTGAGGTGATGCAGCATGGTCCAAATAGAAAACCTGACTAAAAGTTTTGACGGCTTTACCGCCCTGGATAAACTCAACCTTAGTATAAGAAAAGGCTCAATTTACGGGCTGGTGGGTGTTAACGGTTCGGGCAAGACTACGGCAATTAAGCATTTGGCGGGCATTTACCGCCAAGACAGCGGCAATGTAACCCTGGACGGTACCCCCGTTTACGATAACGCCGCGCTAAAAGCCCGGGTGGGCTTTATATCCGACGATTTATATTTTTTCCCAAACTATAACATAAGCGCACTTCGCAAATTTTACTCAAATATGTACAGTACATGGAATGAAGAGCGGTACCGCCACTTGATGGGCCTGTTTAAACTGGATGAAAAGCGTAAAGTAGGCAAATTTTCTAAGGGTATGCAAAAGCAGACGGTATTTGTTTTTGCCATGTCCATTATGCCACACTTTCTTCTGCTGGACGAGCCTATCGACGGACTGGACCCAATTGTGCGGCGGCTTATTATGCAGGAAGTTATTGATGACGTTGCAGACCGGGAAATGACCGTATTGGTTTCCTCCCACAACTTAAAAGAAATGGACGGCATATGCGACGCCATTGGCATTATAAAATGCGGGCGGATGGTAATAGAGCGGGATTTGGACGACTTAAAGTCTGACGTCCATAAAGTGCAGCTGGCCTTTGACGGTGAAGTTGAAACAAGCGATCTTGGCCTTCAGATTTTGCACGAAGAAAACCGTGGCAGTATAAAAATGCTGGTGGTGCGAGGTAAAGATGACGAAATTGCGGAACGCATTACAAGCCGTAACCCATTAATATTTGACCGCCTTCCATTGACACTGGAAGAAATTTTTGTATACGAAACGGAGGGTGCATTTAATGAAATCCCTTATTAATACAGCATTGCTGCAAGAACAGTTAAAACGATTTTGGGTAATTGCCGTTGTACCAATGCTCATTTACTTACTAAGTATTGTGGTACCGCTGCATAATGCAGGGCATAATACTATTGGCCCGCAGCAATCGCGTTTTATGCTAAATATACTAACCATGGGGTACCCAACAATTATATTTGCCATGGTTCTTGTACCGTTTTGCGTAGCAATGGCTTTGTACCCGTACAATTTTAACAGTACAGCAACATCTGCATTTTATACTTTCCCGGTTACAAAGCGGCAATTATTTTGGACAAATTTTGCCGCCGGTGCAATTTTAATACTTTTGCCTCTGTTAGTTTTGAGCTTGATTCTTCTTGTGCCAATTTATTTTAACCCGGGTTACCAATTCTCTTACTGGGAAGGCGTACAGTCATCTTGGAGGAACGTGCATCTGCCACATACTCTGTTCCCCAACGATTTGGCCGAAGGCGCGGTTATGAACACCTTTAGGCAAATGGCAGGCTTTTTTGCCCGGGCAGCAATAGGTTTCATGTTTTACTACGGCGTATTTCTTATTGCGGTAAATGTTGCGGGCAACAGGGTTGTTTCTGTGCTTTTATGCGGCGCGCTGCCGTTTATACCTGTGGCTGTACATGGCTTGTTTTGGGGTATTGGCATGTTGTATGTGTTTGGCACAAGCGGAGTAGATTCCGGGCGACAAATTGTGGAAACATTACTGCTTACTAACCCGGTTATTTGGATGGTTGTCATAGGCGGGCAAATGCGGCGGTTCCTTGGGCTGTTTTTTATAAGAGGAGGCGGCCAGTCGGGGTTAATGCTGTACTATATTTTTTATACTGTCTCTACAGCGGTGTTTTTAGCCATAGCTTATGTATGCAGCTGCAAACGCAAACTGGAACGCACGGGCGATTCGGTCGTGTTTACAAGCCTAAAAAACGTGCTGGTGTTTATCCTTTCCATGGCCGGTATGGTTATGATGGGGATATTTGGGATACATTTGCTGGAATCACGTTTTGGTATGTACCTGGGCGGTATTATTGGCTTTGTGTTATTTTACTTCATCGCGCAAATGATTGCGGAAAAATCTTTTAACGTAGTGGGTCAGAAGGCAAAATCCTTGATATATTTTGGCGGTACAATAATTGGCATATACTTGGTTATGTTTATAGTTACCACATTTGGTATGGGCTTTTATGTAAACAGGGTGCCTGCCAGGGCAGAAATTGAAGGGGTAGCGTTGCAAAGGTGGAACTATAGGGTTGTTCCAATTACAGAGCCGGAAATAATTGACCGCACCATAGAAATACACAACACAATTCTTGACAACCGAGGGTATTTGCGCCGCTTATTTTGGCAAAATATACGGGCAGATATTGACCATCGTAACTTCGAAATTGCCTACCGTTTAACAGACGGCACATATATACACCGCAGGTATATTGTTTCTACTAGATTTAGACGCCAACATGGGATTGACGATTTGTTTAGGGAACCGTCGGTTATATTGGCTAATTACCCGGGCTTGCAAAGGCCGGAGATAATTGAGTCTGTTAATATAACTTTTGATGTCCGTGAGGGTGAGGTTTGGAGCCACCATAACAAAGTTATTATTGACCAACAGCTTATATCGTCTCTTATAGAGGCGATAAAGGCAGATTACTTAACACAACTCGCCCGGCGCAGCACTGACTCTGCTGGGAATGTTGATACTCATGACGAAGTACGATGGTTTGGTTTTAGTCTCAGAACATATGAGCAAGGCAGGTTTGATTCCTGCTGGGTATCCCTGGATGCCGTGCGGGTCGGGCGTGTTATACAATGGCTGGATGGGCATTGGGGCGAAGATAATTGGATACAGGAATCGCAAATCAGAAGATGGTAATCTGCGTCACACACCCCCTGATATCAGGGGGTGTCGGCGGTTTTTTCAAACATCCCCTGCACCGCAGCCGCGTAAATATTTTTTATTACCGGGCGCAGGTGGGGCTTTTGCTCCAGCAATTGTCTTGCCTGTACCCCAGAGTTAATTTCCATTATGGCAAATTCGCCGTTTTCAAGCTCTGCAACGTCAATGGTGGCAAAGTTTATGCTAATTGCATTTGCCGCCTTGGCTGCCAGGGCTTTTAATTTTTCAAGCTTTTCTTTGTCTTTTTCGCTGTCCAGCTCAAAAGCTGCCGCGCCTTGGGAAAGGTTGTGCCGCCAGTTGTCTTCGCTTGGGGTTTTGCCGTAAACAAGCGGGCAATTACCGTTTACATAAAACACACGGTACTCGGTTTGTATTTTGTAGAACGGACTTATTGCCGCGTCCGGGTTGTTTTCAAAAATAGCTTGCACAGCTGTTTCAAGAGCTTGTACGGTGTCACAGTGGTGAATGTTTTGGCCATTGGTACCCAGGTTTGGCTTTATTACAACGTTTTGGCCAAAATTGTTGAAATATTCAAGGGCTTGTGTCCATGTGCCTTTTTCCCCTGTCCAGCCCTTGCGCCTAACCGGGTGCTGCAGTAAATAATGGGGTATGGCAGGTACGCCGCACAAGCTTAGTACAGTGTAACAGGCGCATTTATCACAGGCGATACGGTCTGCGGCAGCGTTGTTAATGTCCCAGTTAGACCACAGGACATGCCGCGTTACGCCGCCTTTTGTAAGCCGCCCAATATAGTCATGTGAAAGGGACTCGAACTGAATATTTTCCTCTTGGCAAATTTCTTGTAAAAAATCCCGCGGTGAATAGGTAAGGGGGTTTTCGGTTTGCTGTGTCATTATTAATTGCCTCTCTTTTCCGGTTTATTTTCTTTTATGACAAATGTGTCGCATTCTTTTTTTAGTTCACATATTTCGCATTTGGGGCTGCGGGCCGTACACACTTGCCGCCCGTGGGTGATGATTTGCTGATTATAGCGTATCCAATGGGTTTTTGGCAAAATTTCCATTAGGTCAAACTCAATTTTTACCGGGTCGGAAAATTTTGTGATGCCAAGTTTTTGCGAAATACGCATTACATGGGTGTCCACGGTTATGCTTGGTATGTTGAAGATGTGAGAGCGTACTACGTTTGCGGTTTTGCGGCCCACGCCGCTTAGGCTTGTAAGGGATTCCATATCCGACGGTACTTTGCCCCCATAGTCATGGAGCAGTTTCTGCGCGCTTTTTTGCAAATGGCCTGCCTTTGCCCGGAAAAACCCCGTAGAGCGGATTGCGTTTTCCAGGTCGGTAATGTTTGCCCCGGCAAAGGACTCCAGGGTTGGAAATTGGACAAAAAGTTCTGCCGTAACCTGGTTTACCCTGTCGTCTGTACACTGGGCACTTAAAATGGTGGCAAAAAGCAATTGCCATGGTGCATTATCGTCGTAATGCAAAAAACACGTATTATCAAATGGGTATAAACGGTCCAGGGTTGCCAGTATGCGTTTTATGGAAGCTCTGGATTTCATTGGATGGTTCCTCTTTTCTTTGCGAAATTTCATTCTACAAGGTATAATACAAGAAAACTTGGACATTTTCTATAGATTTTGTCAAAAGGGGAAAATTGAGTGAAATACATATTGGACATACATTGCCATACAATAAGCAGCGGCCACGCATATAGTACCATTACGGAAAATGCCGCCCACGCGGCCTCTGTCGGGCTTACACACATTGGCATTGCAGACCACGGGCCGGATATGCCCGGCGGGGCGCACAGGTATCATTTTTTTAACCTAAGTGCGCTGCCGGACGTCATCCACGGTGTCAGAATTTTGAAGGGCATGGAAGCCAATATTTTAAACAGTAACGGTGATGTGGACTTCCCAAGCCGGTACCTTGCCATGATGGATTTTGTAATCGCGTCTATGCACCGGGAGGTTGTAATTCCCGCAGATCGCAAATCAAATACTGCCGCCCTTGTCAACGCCATGGAAAACCCAAACATACACGTACTGGGGCATCCGACCAATGTGGTGTACGACATAGACATAGAAGCGGTTGTAAAAGCCGCCGCCAAGACCCGTACAATCATAGAAATAAACAACCATTCCCTTATTCCCGGTTCGTTCCGGTTTAATGGTAAAGAACCTTTTACGGAAATGCTTGCGTTGTGCAAAGAGTATGGCGTACAAATATTAGCGTCTTCAGATGCCCATTACCACACATCTGTAGGGGATTTTAGCAGAGCCAGGCCTTTAATTGAAGAAGCAGGAATACCGGAAGAGTTAATCATTAACACAAGCGTAGAAAAACTCCGCACCGCGATTAAAGCAAAGAGCAGAGGCTAAGCCTCTGCTCCCGTAGGAAGCGGAACAGGGATTTATTCCCTGTGTAGCGGCGGGGATTGGGGCAGAGCCCCATTGAAAATGGAAGGAATTGATGACATGAATTACTTAAGCAACCTTAACCCTGCACAAACGGAAGCGGTTCTTCACATGGACGGGCCGCTGCTTATATTTGCCGGGGCGGGTTCCGGCAAAACCAGAGTGTTAACATACCGGGTAGTGCGTCTTATCGAGCAAGGCGTAGACCCGTACCACATTATCGCCATAACTTTTACCAACAAAGCCGCAAAAGAAATGCGGGAGCGTATTAACGCCCTAACACCCCTTGGCGACCAGGTTTGGGTAAGTACATTCCACGCCGCCTGCACAAGAATTTTACGCCGCGAAATACAACACCTTGGCTTTTACAAGGGGTTCTCCATTTACGACTCCCAGGATACGCAGCGTCTAATCAAAGACTGTATTAAAGAAAAAAACCTTGACAAGGAACTCTATCCTGCCGCCTATGTTGCAAATATAATAAGCGCGCAAAAAAACGAACTGATAGGCCCGGAAGAATATGAAAGGCGGGTGTCCGGTAATTATCGTGAAAGCAACATTGCGGAACTGTATGCCATGTACCAAAAAAAGCTGGAAGCAATGAACGCTATGGACTTTGACGACATAATTTTTAAGACCGTAGAACTGCTTCACGATAACGAAGATATCCGCCGAAAATATCAAAACCGTTTCCGCTATGTAATGGTGGACGAGTACCAGGATACAAACCACGCCCAGTACAGGCTGGTAAACCTGTTGGCGGGCTATGCCCAAAACCTGTGCGTAGTGGGGGACGACGACCAAAGCATTTATGGCTGGCGTGGCGCAAATATAGAAAATATTTTGCAATTTGAAAGAGATTACCCGGGCGCGACAGTAATTAAACTGGAAGAAAATTACCGTTCTACCCAAACTATTCTTGACGCGGCCAATGATGTAATTGTTAATAATGAAAACCGCGCGGACAAGAAGCTTTGGACACAGAACAGCAAGGGCCAGCCAATTCGTGTGTACGAAGCCGAAAATGGCCGTGACGAAGGGGCGTTTGTGGCCCGTGTAATCAATGCGGAAGTGCAGGCAGGAAACGCCAATTACAGCGATTTTGCCGTACTGTACCGGGCCAACTATCAATCCCGCAGCATAGAGGACGCGCTGATAAAGGCAAGTATACCTTATCGCATTTACGGCGGTATTCGATTCTACGAACGTATGGAAATAAAAGACATTTTGGCATATTTAAAAGCCATTAACAACCCAGCGGACGATGTAGCTTATTTACGTATTATCAACGTACCAAAGCGGGGTATTGGCGCGGTAACCATTGAGAAAATCCAAGCCTATGCCCTGACGAAGCAGATAACGTTTTCAGAAGCTGTTTCCAGGGCAAGCGAAGTCCCGGGGCTGGGTAGAAAAGCTGCTTCTGTGGCAGAGTTTGGAAGTTTTATGCAGCTCCTTTCCCAATTTGCGGCAGAGCATCCGGTTGCGGCATTGGTAAAAAAAATCCTCCACGAGACAAAGTATATGGACAGCCTGGCAGACGGCACACCGGAAGGGGAAGAAAGGGCAGCTAACGTATTAGAGTTAATTGCCACGGTAAGCGCGTTCGGGCGGGATTCCGACGATACATCCCTTGGTAAATTTTTGGAGGATGTGGCCCTGGTTACAGATATTGATAATTACCACGAGTCTGCAAACGCCGTGTCGTTAATGACCTTTCACAGCGCGAAAGGTCTGGAGTTTAACGTGGTTTTTATGGTGGGTATGGAAGAGTACGTGTTCCCTACGACCCGCAGTATCGAAGTGGATAGCCCGGCGCAAATGGAAGAAGAACGCCGTCTGTGCTATGTTGGTATTACTCGGGCAAAAAGACTGCTGTATATTACCTATGCCGACCTCCGTATGCGTTACGATGATGTTATTTACAACGACCCCAGCCGCTTTTTGGAAGAAATACAGCCGGATAGGCTAACCCCCGTAAATTTTATGGGTAAGCCAAAGGAATTTAAAGCCTCGTCTGCCACACAGCAGCGGGGGTGGGTTGTTACAACACCACACAAAGCGGCATACAAGCCAAAATCCCCCGCTGCTCTTCCCACCCCAAAAAGTGCCCCGCCGGATTTTGCCGTAGGTGACAGGGTAGTAACCGCGTCTGTAAAATACGGTGAAGGTGAAGTGCTGGAAATACGCCCCGCCGGTGCAGATTACGAAGTTACAATATTGTTTGAAACCGCAGGCCGTAAGAAACTTATGGCCGGTTTGTCTCGGATTACAAAGGTGTCCGATTGAAACATGTCCGACTGAACCCAACGGAAACCGAAAAAAATAGTTGTGTCCTTTAGACATCTGTGGTATGCTACGCAAAATTGAATAATAAAGACGTTGACGAAGAATAGTATGTATTGCCGGATTTTCAGAGAGAAGATGTTTGGTGCGAATCTTTATGAAGGCAGTACAGAAGGCACTTCCGAGTTGTGGCTTGAACGGGTTTTAGCTTTAGTAGACGCCAACGGATTTCCTCCGTTATAGGGAAAAGGCATAAGGTGAACGCATAAAACGCCCGTGCCGTAAAGAGCAGAAATTAATTTTCTGAATTTAGGTGGAACCGCGGATAATAATATTCGTCCTAAGCATCAGCTTAGGGCGTTTTTTATTGCTTCATATAAAAAAATAAAACAGACAGGAGATTTTGAAATGAAAAATGTATCAATGGAAACGATGGTTAGCTATTGCAACCGGTACGGCTTTGTGTTTCAGGGAAGCGAGATTTATGGCGGCTTGGCAAACACATGGGATTATGGCCCCCTTGGGTCACTGTTGAAAGAGAATATAAAAAATGCTTGGAGGTATTTCTTTATCCAAAACGGAGAAAACAGCTACGAGTTGGATGCGGGTATTTTAATGAACCCGCAAGTTTGGCAGGCCAGCGGCCACCTGGATGGCTTTTCCGACCCGTTGCTGGATTGTAAAAACTGCAAAACCAGGCACCGTCCGGATAACTTGATAAACGACTTTGACAGTTCCGCAGCCCCGGACAGTATGACGCAACAGGAAATGCTTGCCTACATCATGGAAAATAATATCCTGTGCCCAAAATGCGAAAAATCGGATTTTACGGACATTCGCCAATTTAACCTGATGTTCTCTACACAGCGGGGGGTTACGCAGGATAAATCCACCACCATTTATTTGCGCCCGGAAACCGCACAGGGCAAATATGTAAACTTTCTTAATGTTCTACGGACTACAAGGGCAAAACTGCCTTTTAGCGTTGGGGCAATAGGCAAAGTTTTTAGAAATGAGATAACCCCCGGTAACTTTATCTTTCGCACAATTGAATTTGAGCAAATGGAATACCAAGTATTCTGCAAAAAAGGCGAGGATGAAAGCCTGTATGATTACTACAAACAGCGCGGGGTTGAATTTTTCGAATTATTAGGAATAGATGAATCCCGCCTAAGGTTTCATGACCATGAAAAACTTGCCCATTACGCAAAAGCGGCTTGTGACATTGAATATGCCTTTCCCTTTGGCTGGGGCGAAATTAACGGAACCCACAACCGCACAGACTTTGACCTAGGCAAGCATCAAGAGCATTCCGGCAAAAATATGACTTACTTTGACGAGAAAACGGGCGAGCATTTTGTACCGTATATTGTAGAATCTTGCTATGGATTGGGGCGGACATTTCTTGCAGTATTATTTGAGACCCTTGAGGAAGAAGTTTTGGACAATGACGAAACACGATTGGTGCTTAGGTTAAAACCATTTTTAGCCCCGTACAAAGTAAATATTTTGCCCCTAACAAAAAATAAACACGGTGATAAAGCAAAAGAAATCCATGCTTTGCTTAAAAAGTATTTTATGGTGAACTATGATGACGCAGGAAGCATTGGAAAGCGTTACCGCCGTGGAGATGCCATAGGTACACCGTTTGCGGTGACAATAGATAATAATACACTGGAAAACAATGTTATCACTTTAAGGGAGAGGGATTCCATGAAGCAAATTGACATTCCGGTGTGTGAATTGGTACAGTACTTGGCAGAAAAAATTTTCCAATGAAACGACCCTAAACTGCACTTTACTTACAGGAGGGCGATAAATTATGGACTACGAGCGTATCGCAAACATGCTGGACAAAACATTCGGGTGGGCAATTTCCCGTACCTTTTCGCGAGAGGAAGCGGAAGAATTGACCCAAGAAATTTTGTTCCAGGCAATTAAAAGCATAGGCGAACTACGGGACGAAAGTAAATTCGAGCCCTGGTTTTGGCGGCTGGCAGACATAACATTAAAGGTGTTCAAGCGTGGCAAGGCCAAGTCGCGCAGCTATATTTCCTTTGACGTTATTTCGGACATGGCCTTCGAGGATAACTACGACTTTGTCAACGACGAAGAATGCCAGCAATTACGCCGCCGCATAGCTCAAATGTCTGCTGTGTACAGGGACATCATTGTAATGCATTATTACGACGGTTTAACCTGCAAGGCTATCGCCCAAAAATTACAACTGCCGGAGGGTACAGTTACTTACCGTCTTTCCATGGCACGGGACAAACTAAAAAAGGAGTGCAGTCAAATGACAGAAACAGCGTTAAAACCCGCAAGGTTAGGCATTAGCATAATGGGTGATTTTAGAAACGAAAACGAATATCCGCCACAATTTATCAACGACGCCCTTTCTCAAAACATATTGTGGCATGCTTACCGCCAGCCAAAAACGATAGAGCAGCTATCCATACTTACAGGCGTGCCCGCCGTGTATATCGAGGATAGGGTGGAAAACTTAATTAAGCGTGAGGCCGTTATACAGCCCACAAAGGCAACTATACAAACAAATTTCTTAATTTTTGACGAACTAACCAATGGCTACGGGGCTGACGAAGTCAAGAATATCGTTAAAACCGTATCGGACAAATTTTACGACGCGGCACATAACCTTACGGAAAAAACCATTGCTTCCGGCATACAAACCGCGGGCCGTTCCTTTGACGAAATTATGTGTTTCCTTTCGGCACTGCTGCTTAACGTAACCGTTCCGGACAGTATGCCCCATTATTTACCGGGCAAATTTCAACGTTTCCCCCGTAGGTATGACGGTTACCGCTGGAAATACGTGGGTTTCCAGGAAGGCAAGGCAAGTTCCAATGTCAGTATGGGGGCAGAGCGGTCTATGAACAATTTCGAGCAGGGAAAAATGGCCCATTACAATTTTCATTTCTCGCCGTTCACCTACAGGAAATTCCTGTTTGACTACGAACTGGATGTGTGCCAGGCCGTACTGCAAAAGGAAGAATTGAACGATAAACAAAAGGAGATTGCGGCTACGCTTGTGGCCAACGGTTTCTTTGCGAAAGATGAAAACGGTGAGTTAGCCTGCAATGTACCAATAATTTCAAAGGAGCAGCATGATTTGTTTGCGCGTAACGCGGTGGATGTATTCGCTGACGTGATACCTCTGTATTCAGAGCTGCTGAAAAAGTATGTGGATGGCTATGTAAAAATGTTCCCGAAGCATTTGAAGGATGACGCGCTATTCAACGGGTTCTACATTTTTGGTGCCATGTTTAAAGCTATTGCCACCGGCTGGGTACAGCGCGGGAAGGTAGACATACCCGGCGGGGCCGTTTGTGACGCGTTGATTATTATGTAAGGTATGCCGGCTTATGTTGCCCTTTACGATTCCCCAATAATGAAATTAGCAACAACAATGGTATTCCATTCAATGTTACCGCTCCGCCAAAAAAAACCTTACAATTATCAAGGGAAGATGTATTTGGTTGTATGCGTGGACAGTTTAAAATGTCAGAAGATTTTGACGAACCACTGGAAGATTTTGAGGAGTACATGCAATGAACATCCCCACTAATATGATGTTTTGACTGTGTGGTAAAATTCTACCCCCTGATATCATGTTCCCAGTGTGATATCAGGGGGTAGTAAGTTCCTCAAGGGGGTGGCATCCAATGCCAATGTTATACCGTGTAAATTTTTTTAGAATGGTAAAATCCCAAAAGGGCCAGGGGTCTTATTGCGGAACTTTACCTTGCGTGTTAGCTGATAGATTGTTGTGCTTATAATTTCTAAATGGCCAAGTTCGTGAGGTTGATGTGGTTGTCAGTGATAACATACATACTTAATAGTCGGGACTATTATTACTGAAAATATCGTGTTCTTCACAAAACTCTAAAATCGAATCTAAAAAATACTCCATAAAAAATGGGTAAAACTGTTTTTCTCCCGTTTGATGTGCGTATCTCCAATCCTCAAATGCGTTGCTGTGTTTTTTTAATTCAGCGTAAAATTCTTCATTGCCAAACCATGTGCGTTCTACTACAGTTATTGTTTTATCAAGTGTTTCAAGTTTTTTGTGCAACTCAGCAATCAACATATTTTTAGCATCGGAATCCAATTCAGCACTTTGTAGATAATAAAGCATTGTTTCAAGTTTGGTGACTTCTGGATTTTGTCTGTCAACTGTATTTGTAGCTTTTTTATCCAAAGCCTCTTTTTGCATTTTCTCCAACTGCGCCAACATCTGCTCTTTTTGCTCTGCACTGGATGCATCATTATTATAGACAGCTTGTTTGGATTCAATGAACTCAGCTTCCAGCTTCGCTTTTCGTCGTCCATCAATTCTATTACTAACATTGTTAATTATCACATTTTGCGTTTTGCCTTTAAGCGCACCAAATAATTTTTTTAAGTTATGGGACTGTGGAATCTTATCAGCTTTTAGCATACCTTTCAAAGATAACTCACACGCAAAAGATGAAAGAACCATAGCTGGTATCCTAATCTCAAAACTCATAAAGATAGGCATTTTGGTGTGATGAAATTTGCTATTCAATGTGGTTGCAGATTCTCTAAATATTAATGCTTGACGAAGCCATTTGTTTGCGAATGGCTCTCCACATAAGGCTCTATATAATCGCTTATTCATAAAATAAATACCCTCTTTCCATCGGTAACTTCGGATACAATGTCAACTCAAAATCATCCGGCGAATTATGTATCACCGCGGATAAACCGCTCAACTACCATCAAAAAACGCCCGCCCATTTGCCTGTTTTAACATTCGGATAAAAGGCGTTGCATTTCTGGGTGTTCGGATATGGTTTTGCCGGATACTACTTCCTCGTAAACCTCAGTGACATTTGGCTTTTGCCGCCGGGCAAGTTCAAGTAAAGCCTTTTTTGGCGGGTAAGGGTTTCACATTCGCCACGGGCATCGGCTTCGTTGTCTTGATGGGATTTGAGTAAATACATGCAGTCCCACATCAATTTGATGTTCGTTACATTTTCCTTATCAAGCATCATACACTTATCCTCCATCCAAATCGACAAACCTAATTCGTGGCTTTTCCCTTCTTCCCAAACTGCTTCGCCAACAAAATAAAATGCTCCCGGCTCATTTCCATCAACGAAAAGATATTTTCGCTTACATCCACTAAAACGCCATCCAACTCAACACTAATCCCAACACTCTCAACATCATCTTCATTTTTGTATGTTGACAGAACTACAGGAATTTGCGCGCTCTGCAGCCAATCAATGTAACAATTCAAGTTTTCGCCCAAGTTTGGAATATCCTGCCGTTTGAATCGGTTGCCTGTAGAAAATTCCGAAATATCGCACTCAAGCACTTCTGCAATTTTAAGCAGCATACCTATGTCAGGAATGTGGAATCCCTGTTCATATTTGGTAACCGTCGCAACTTTATATCCAATCAATTCAGCCAGCTGCTCTTTGGATAATTTCTTTTTCTTGCGGGCTGTTTTTATTTTGCTTCCAATTTCACGCCTTTCGGCTATGGTCAATCCCATCTAAATCACCTCTAAATTATACTATTACACATCGTCACAACATTCAAGAAATATTTTTGTAATCGCACTTGATAATCACGTTGCGCAACAGTGCAATCAAATCGAAACTGTCACGATGCGCGATATAAAGTGTAAAGTTCACCATCGCATAAAACTTACTAATTATTGATATCATGAACCATTTCGGCTATAATACTATTGTAGCCGAATTTTAGCCGAAAGAGGGCCGTGTGTATGTCATATATCAAACGAGACATGGAAGAAGCATTTTTGCGTGTATCAGAACAATTTAAGGTAGTTCTTGTTACCGGGCCGCGTCAAGTTGGAAAAACTACAATGATGAAAAAGCTCATGGAGGGCAGCAACCGTAAATATGTTACTCTTGATAATTTGGTGCTGCGTGATTTAGCTAAAAACGACCCCGAAATGTTTATTAAGACCTATTCGCCGCCGGTGTTCATTGACGAGGTTCAATATGCGCCTGAACTGTTTAGCTATATAAAAATACAAGTGGATGAACGCCAACAAAAAGGCGATTATTGGCTTTCGGGTTCTCAAATATTTCGCCTTATGCGAAATGTTAGCGAAAGTTTGGCCGGGCGTGTTGGCTTGCTTGAATTGTTTCCACTATCGCAAAATGAAATTTACAACCACAAGAAAGGTATGCCCCTTGAAACGGATTTTGACCAGCTAATAGAAAGAGCAAGGGGTATTCCTGCCGCTACACCGGTTGATATGTTCACTCGCATCTACAACGGCGGTATGCCTGAAGTAATTGCAGGCGAAACAGGTATCAGAGACAGATTTTACGAAAGCTATATCCGCACATATTTAGAGCGTGATGTGCGTGATTTGTCTGGCGATATTGATGTATTAAAGTTCCACCGTTTTATGGTGGCTGTCGCAGCTCGCACGGCTCAGTTAGTGAATTTCAAGTCTATTGCGGATGATGCGGAAATAGACCAGGTTACCGCAAAAAACTGGCTGAACATAATGGAAACATTGGGCTTAATTTTCTATCTGCATCCCTATTCTAATAATTTGCTCAAGCGCACAATTAGAGCACCAAAACTCTATTTTTACGACTGTGGCTTGGTGGCGCATTTGGCACGGTGGAGCAGCGTTGAAACATTAATGAACGGTGCGCAGAGCGGCGCGATTCTTGAAAATTTTGTTATATCCGAAGTGATGAAAGGCTATTATAATTGCGGACGTTGGCCGTATTTACATTATTTCAGAGACAAGGATAATAAAGAAATTGATTTGCTGTGGGAAGCGAACGGAACGCTTTATCCACTTGAAATCAAAAAAACCGCAACGCCGGATATGCGTTTGACAAAAGTATTTGGAACACTTGAGAAAAGTGGCAAGATAGTTGGAAACGGCGGCATTGTTTGTATGTATGAAGATTTTATTCCTTTAGATAAAAATAACTTTGTTATACCTATCAGAAGCATATAGGACAAATACTCCCTGATATCACGTTCGCCAATGATATCAGGGGGTAGTATTTTTCAAGTATAATCCACACCATGTTCGGTAGCAATCACAATAGGTGCCAATAAATCAATTTGATTATTCTCAGAAGGATTTTCCCAAAACGATTTATAGTCCGTAAATTCCTCTAACCAACGCTTTGACGTATCTGCGATGTATTTTCCGTTGTTATTTACCCAATCATTAAGCTTCCAGCTTTGCTCACCTATTTCGCTAAGGGTAGTGGTCACGTTTGCATATAGTCCGCTGCTAAACTTCTGCCTGTAAAACGGTGCCTTTACTTCAACGTTTTCGGGGATTGAAACCCACATTTCGTAGCCGTAAACAGGGCTCTCGTCGGATGGGTTAGGGTTGTTGAACCCAAAATGACGGAAGCCGTAACTTTCATGAAGCGAATTTTGTGCGATAAATTCACTTACAACATTCCAGCAATCCATTTCCGGCGATTCGCCTTCCGCACGATAACAGGCCATTATCATTTTTGGCAAACGCACAATTCTGTCCGGTTCCATTTTCATCATTGATATTCTCCTCTCGTTTTCAGAGAATGATTTTAGGAGTGCGCCTGATTCCGCAAACGATGAACTTAAAAACGACATACATTTTTTTGATTCCAGCTGCTCGATAACATAATCAAGTATTATATAAAGTTCGCCCAGCTCAATTGTTTCTTGCCGAACTTTGTACAGGTGACATGTCAATACGTCTATAGCCATATTTACATCACCTGACTTGAATATACGCTCTATATCAGCAATAGGGATTTTAAGTTTTCTTAAAAATACTATTTGCTTGATACGTGAGATGTTAAAATCATCATAATATCTGTATCCATTATCTGCTCGGTTGCTGCTTAATATTTTTTCTTCTTCCCAATGATGCAATGTCCGATGAGAAAGATTAAATATTTTTACAACTTCGCCAATTTTCAGCATTTGCCGCACCTCCTTTCTCTGTAAAACTATGATAAAGCCTTACGTGGCGTGAGTGTCAATAGGCTTTTAAATAGCAATAACATCATCAAAAAAGTCAAGCGGATTTCTACTCGCTTGGTATACTAAATTTACTTCCGGAAGAACAATTACACAGGAGGTGAATAATGGATTATACCTCTGAAATTTGCATGTTGGCATCACGAATAGAGGCCGACATTAAAAAAGTTGCCGATTACAATGATTTAGAAAAAACGGTAGGATACTCATATGCCCATATGCGCAGCATCTTTTAAAAAACCGCCGAATTTTCTCTTTCCCGTTACATTCTTGCCCGTAAAATTGCAAATGCTGCTTTTGAACTTCGCCATTCGGAAAAAAGCATAACAGATATTGCTATAGAATATGACTTTTTGAACTTGGAAACATTCATTAGGGCGTTTAGGCGCAATACCGGCCTTACGCCGTCCGAGTTTAAGCGGTCGAGTCATTTATGCGGCAGACGGCTTATATGTCCGGGTGTTTATGCCCCGGTTATTTTAGGCATGGATAATTCAATGTTTACACTCTGGCACATCAAGGAGGTCAATTTAATGAGCGAAATGAAAAAAACAACAGACAGTTGTGTCCTACACGGTGTACCTAAAATCCGCTTTAACCGCGAGGTGGACGGACACATTCAAAAAACACCCTTTCCCATGTGTTTGCAGGCTGTGTTAATATGGCCATTGCTGAAGAAGCAAGTGACCCCTTGTCGGCTAAGGAGGTTTTAGAAAACGCGTTGATGCTAATGACACAAAACAAAGTAGCCTATGTTTGGAGCAACGGCCCTACAAATTATGGTGGTCAGGCGGCATATCTTACATGGGCAAAGGCTGTTGAAAACGATAATTATTTTGCCGGTGGTACAGATAATATGAGCTGTCAAATTGACGCTGAAACCATGGTGGGCGAAGGCCGCTTACACGCCGCAATATATATTGAATCCCTGCTTGATGAAATCCCCGGGCAAGCCCAATTGCTACAAAAATGTGCCGGTTTGCTAAAAGCCGCTGCCGCCTGCGCACAGGAAATAGCAACCCTGCACAGCCAATTTTCCACAAAAGAAAACCGCATAAAAATTGCCGCGTTGATTCGCAAAGCAGCCGATTATGAAAAACAGGCTTGCTTAGTACTGGCGAAAATCTTGGATAAAACACCATCGCAAATTAATGAAATAGAGCAGCAACTTAATGAAGCCGCTGCAATCGTGGCCAATTAAACCATAGAGAAAGCCCGAAAAGCCTTGTTTTTAGGCTTTTCGGGCATTTATTGTTTCCCCTACACATTAAACCGTATCAGCAGAACATCCCCATCCTGTACTACATATTCCTTGCCTTCTACCCGTACAAGGCCTTTCTCTTTTGCGGTGTTGTAGCTGCCGCATTCCATAAGGTCTGTAAAGGCCACAACTTCCGCCCGGATAAAGCCCCGTTCCAGGTCGCTGTGGATTTTGCCTGCCGCGTTAGGGGCTTTTGTGTTTCTGCGTACTGTCCAGGCGCGTACTTCTTTTTCGCCTGCGGTAAGGAAGCTGATAAGGCCCAACATTTCGTATCCGGCTTTAATTAGGCGGTCCAGGCCGGACTCTGCAAGGCCCAAATCTTCCAGGAACATTTGCTTTTCTTCCGGGTCCAGCATGGCAATTTCCGCTTCCATTTTTGCGCAGGAAACGTAGAAGCTGGCCTTTTCTGCCTCGGCGTATTGCTTTAAGGCATCCAGCGGTGTACCGGGGGCAATTTCGCCCAATTCGTCGTCGGATACATTGGCGGCGTACAGTACCGGTTTTTGGGTGATTAAGGTAAAGCTCTCTACCATTTTTAGGTCGTCCGGGTCGCTCCAGGTTATGGTGCGGGCGGCCTTGCCGTTTTCCAGGGTTTCCTTTATTTTTGTAAGAATATCCGCCTCCCGTTGGTAGGTTTTATCTGTGCGGGCGGTTTTGGCTACCTTGGTAAGCCTGCGCTCTATCATTTCCAGGTCTGCAAAAATTAATTCCAGGTCTACGGTTTCTATATCGCGGACAGGGTCTACGGTTTCGTATATGTGTATTACATTTTCGTCTATAAAACAGCGTACAACGTGAACTATCGCGTCCACTTCGCGGATATGGGCCAGAAATTGGTTGCCCATTCCTTCCCCTTGGCTGGCACCTTTTGCAAGGCCCGCGATGTCAACCATTTCTACTGTTGCGGGGGTTACGGCCTTGGGTTTATACATTTCGCGAAGCTTTTCCAGCCGCCCGTCGGGTACAAGGGCCCGGCCGATGTTTGGTGTTGTGGTGGTAAACGGGTAATTGGATGTTTCCATTTCTGTTTGCATAATTGCGTTGTACAGGGTTGTTTTCCCCGAGTTTGGTAAGCCTACAATGCCTAATTTCATTTTATGGTTCCTTTCCTGTGTTCCGCGATAAAACTTAAGCTTTTATTTTTGCGGTATTGGGTATATTATACTACATAATGACGCACGTTTCACCAAAAATGTGAAAAGAGGTTTGTTATGACAGATGTATTAATAATTGGCGGGGGCCCTGCAGGGGTAACTGCCGCATTGTATACAGCCCGCGCCAGGTTTAAAACCGTGATAATTTATAAAGACCAAGGCGCACTGCAAAAGGCCGCTAAGGTAGACAACTTCTATGGTCACTTGGAAATTAGCGGCAAGGAACTGGTCGAAGTGGGAATAGAGCAGGCAAGGCGTGTTGGGGTAACAGTTATAAATGATGAGGCTGTTGGCATAAAGCAAAACGATGACGAAACAATTACTGTAGAAGCTGCGAACGCCGCCTACACTGCACGTACCGCTGTAGTTGCAACCGGGGCCAGCCGTACAACCCCTAAAGTTAAAGGATTGACTGAATTAGAGGGCAGGGGAGTAAGTTACTGTGCCATTTGCGACGGGTTTTTCCACCGTGGGAAGGACGTAGCTGTTATTGGTAACAGTGCGTACGCGCTTCATGAAGCGGAAGATTTGCTGCCAATTGTAAATTCTGTAACTGTATTAACAAACGGGCAAGAACCGCTGGTTAATTTCCCGGAAAATATTATTGTGAAAACCGATAAAATTAGTGAAATTGTGGGGCAAGCAGGTATAATGGGCGAAACCCTAAAAGCCGTAGTTCTTGACAGCGGCGAAGTGATAAACCTTTCCGGCTTGTTTGTGGCAGTTGGTGTTGCAGGCGGTACTGAACTTGCTATGAAATTGGGCGCGGTTGTGCAAAACAACGCCGTATCTGTGGATGAACAGCTTCGTACTACGGTTACAAATGTATGGGCGGCCGGGGACTGTACCGGCGGCCTGAAGCAAATTGCTAAAGCGGTGTACGACGGAGCAATAGCCGGAACAGATATTGTAAAAAAAATAAAGGAGCAAGTTAAATGAGCCAATTTAAAGCGGCAGTGGTAGGGCTTGGGGGCGTTTCCCCAATGCACACAAAATCATTACAATCTTTGGGGATACAAATTGTTTCTGTATGCGACAAAGACCCGGCAAAGGCAAAAGCCGTGGCCAAGGAATTTGGTGCAGCGGAATACACAAACTATGTAGAAATGCTGGATGCGGGCGGTTTTGATGTTTTGCATATTTGCCTGCCGCATTTCTTGCACGCGCCCGTGGCAGTAGACGCCATGCAAAAGGGGTACCATGTATTGACGGAAAAACCCATGGCAACCACCATTGAAGACGCAGAAAAAATGATAACCGCCGCAAAAGAAAACAACGTCTGCCTGGGGGTAATTTTCCAAAACAGATACAGCCCCGGGGCGCAGCTAATAAAAGAAGCCCTGGAAAGCGGCCAGCTTGGCCCGGTAAAAGGCGGCTGGATACGTGTAACCTGGCACCGGGGCGAAGGGTATTACCTTAACAGCGACTGGCGGGGCAGGTGGGCTACGGAAGGCGGCGGTGTGCTTATCAACCAGTCCATTCACAGTTTTGACATGATGAATTATTTCTTGGGAAACCCAACGTATGTAAGCGCGTCTATTGCCAACAGGGCGCACCCGTCAATAGAAGTGGAAGACGTGGCCGAAGGTGTAATTACATACGGCCAAATTCCCATTTCATTTTTTGTAAACACCTACCATCCATACGATGCCCCTGCTAGTGTAGAAATTATTTGCGAAAATGGCAAGGCAGTCTTGGTTGGGGAAGATGCGGAAATAATTTATAACGACGGCAGAAAAAAAGCCGCCGGTGCAGACAAAGCGGCACAGCAGCAATTTGGCATGAAAAGCTACTGGGGTGTTTCCCATGTTAAACAAATCCACGATTTTTACCGGTCGGCAGAAAGCGGCAAGGCACCGGCCATAGACGGGGAGCAGGGTCTTCGTACCCAACGGCTGATAAACGGCATTTATGAATCTGCCAAAAGCGGCAAAAGGGTAGATGTTTCGCCTTCTTCAACTATGTTGCCGTTGTCCATGTAAAACACATAATCGCAGACGCGCTTTATCGCAGAAAGCTGATGGCTAATTATCACCCAGGTAATGGGTGATTTTTTTTGCGTATTTACAACATGCTCTTCAAAGCGGGTTTGGCTTTTCATATCCATATTAGAGAATGTTTCATCTGCAAAAATAACTTTTGGTGAAAAAACCATTGCACGGATAAAGGCCAGCTTTTGCCGTTCTCCGCCGGATAACCCCGGCGCGTAAGCTTTTTTCAAGTCTTGCAAACCCGCAAGTTCGAGATAATACTCCAATGTGTCCATATCCGGTTTTATTTTTCGGATTTTTAGCGGATAAGTTAAGTTTGCCATAACCGTATCCCGTATCAGGTATGGTTTTTGCGGAATTAACGTGATGTCGCGCACGGTAAGCCCGTCATATTTTACTTCACCGGTGTCGGCAGGAATAAGCCCGGCCAGTAATTTTGCAGTTATACTTTTGCCGCAGCCGTTGGCACCGATTAAAGCGTAAATTTGCCCGTCGCACAGCTCCAATTTATCTATTTCCAGCGAAAAACGCCCAAAGGACTTACGAATACCGGATGCACTAACCTGCACATGGTTTTTACTTGCCACGCTAAATATTTTCATCCAAATATTTATCCTTTCTGCGTATAATTGCGGCGGCGGCCTGTAGGGCAAAAGCAATTATCATCAAAACTATTCCGAAATTTATCGCCCTTTCAAAATCCCCTTGGTTGCGCAGCATTACAATTGCCGTATTCATGGTGCGGGTATGATGCCTTATGTTGCCGCCTACAATCATAATTGCGCCAACCTCGCTTATGGCGCGGCCAAAACCGGCAACAAGGGCAAAGTAAATCCCGCCGCTGAGTTCCTTTACAAGCAAGCGAAGGGTCTGCCATTTGTTGGCCCCCATGGTGCGGGCAAAAGCGCGGATGTTATTAGCGTCACGTTCTGCGGCGGAATGTACCGCGCCGCAGATAATTGGTGTAATCAGCAATACCTGGGCAATTATCATAGCCTCTACAGTAAAAAGTAAGCCAAGTAAGCCCAACGGGCCATTACGCATAAGCAGCAGGTACACCACCAGCCCGATAACCACCGGCGGTGCCG
This sequence comes from Bacillota bacterium, assembly GCA_009786175.1. Next base: position 33,042 of record WQTQ01000221.1, read on the forward strand.
CCATAAGTGTCCGGTTGATGTTTACAACCAGCCACTTGCCTTTAAAATTTACCCCCTGCAGCCAAATTCCCAGGGGAACGCCCAAAACAAACGAAATTAATGTAGACGAAATTGTAACCCGCAATGTTACGGCTATAATCGCCCAAAATTCTGCGTCAAAAAACCTGACCATAAAATCACTCTATTCAAAAAATGGAAAGAATAGCGGCGCGCCAAACTCTTCTACGCCGAAAATGCCAATTAGGGCCTGGGTCCGCTCACCCACAAGCCAGTCCGTAAAAAGTCTTGCCCCATGGGGTTCCCTTGCAGACGAAACAATCATAAGCCCGTAGGGGTTTTTCAAAATATCGCAAAACTCAGATACAATAACCAGGCTGCCTTTATTGGGGTAATTCAACCAGGTTGCCCTGTCGGAAAGCACATAACCGTCCATTTCTACAGCCATGCCAAGGGTGGCCCCCATGCCTTGGCCAACACTGACAAAATTGGAGTTACTATACGGGTCTGCAATGCCGATGGCCTCCCAAATTTCCCGCTCTTTGACATGGGTGCCGGAGTTATCACCCCGGGATAAAAAGCGGAGCCCCATGTCGTAAATGGCCTCGAAAGTTGCCAGCGGGTCGTTATTA
>WQTQ01000222.1 GCA_009786175.1 Bacillota bacterium
GCAAAATCTCACCTGCCACAAATAGACACCCCCATGTGTATGGGAAATTAAATATCCTATTCGTAACCCGGTAGCACACAATTGCGGCTTGAAGGTGAGAAGTGGAACTTCTTCTTTCGGAACAGAGTTTAACACGATACGTAACGATTGTCAAATTTTTGCTGAAAAATATTTTTTATGAAAATTTTATAAAAGTATCATTGCGTCGCCATAGCTGAAAAACCGATACTCTTGATCAACGGCTTCCTTGTAGGCTTCCATTGTTTTTGCATGTCCGGCAAAGGCGGAAACAAGCATGATTAGAGTGGATTCAGGCAAATGAAAATTTGTCAGTAAACCATCCATAACTTTGAATTTGTACCCAGGGTAAATAAAAATATCTGTTTTACCGGATCCGGCAATAACTTCGCCGGTTTCATTGGCACGGCTTTCAATAGTGCGGCAGCTTGTTGTGCCTATGGCAACGACTCTGCCGCCGTTTTTTTTGGTTTGGTTAATCAGATTTGCAACTTCGGGTTCGATGCGGCAGTACTCGCTGTGCATATGATGTTTTGTAATGTCATCTTCTTTTACGGGGCGAAATGTCCCTATACCGACATGTAAAGTTACTTGCGCGATGTTTACGCCCATGTTTTTTATGCCATTTAACAGTTCTTCGGTGAAATGTAAACCCGCGGTGGGTGCAGCCACAGAACCGTCATTTTTTGCGTATACGGTTTGGTATCTTGATGTATCTTTTTGTTCCTCTTCGATGTAGTGGGGGAGGGGCATTTCACCTATCTCCTCCAGCAGCGGCTCAAAGGCACCTTCATGTGATAAGGAAACAACACGCAAGCCGTCTTCAATTATCTCTTGGACAGTGGCAGACAATCTGCCGTTTGCAAATGTAAGTGTATCGCCCTTGCGAGCTTTTTTTCCGGGCTTTACCATTACACTCCAACTGTTTTCATCTAAACGTTCGTGCAGCAACATTTCTACGTTATTATCACTGACTAACCGTGCCGGGATAACACGTGAGTCGTTTACAACCAAACAATCGCCCGGGCGTAGTATAGACTTAATATCAACAAACATATGATGTGATACTTTACCGGCGGCCCGGCAGATGTGCATTAGTCTGGAACCGTCGCGCTGTGCGATAGGTTGCTGCGCAATAAGATGTTTTGGCAAATCGTAATAAAAATCTTCTTTTCTTAAATGTGTTTCCATTATCGTATTTCAACTCCTGAGTAATAGTGCAGTAAAATTGAGCGGAAATCGTACCCGGCTTGTGCCATGCTGTTTGCACCTTGTTGACTCATGCCTACACCATGTCCCCAACCGCGGCCATTTATTGTAATACCGGTGCCGTCTGCATCTGTAACGGTAGTTTGTGTCGGCTGCCCAAGGGCTACGCCGTCAAAAACATGGGTGTTATTTGCCGGTACAACGTTTCCGAAACTATCGACTACATAAAGATTACTAACCGGTGCTTGCTGGGTTATGTCTCCGCATGTAATATAAATGGTTGACCCGCCGCCTTCAACCGCACCTGAAATGGTAAAATTACGGCTGTATAAACGTCTGCTAATGTGCCTGAAAATATCGGAGACTTGTTCGCGTGTAGCTGTCCATTGCCCATTTGTACCAATAAAAGTTAATTCTTGAACGCGGCCAAGGCGTTCCTCCGTAATTGACACGCCTGTTACAGTTCCAATATTTGCGCCGGGAGCATGTGCCCTAACCGCAGCAGTTAACTGTGCCCAAGTGTAAGTACGTGACCATATACGCGGATTTTGCTCGTAAAAGTCCCAAACGCCGGTAAGGTGAGCGTATACGCCGCCCCATACATTTTCCACACAGTCTGTAGAACCGCCGCTTGAAGAGAAGTATGGTGTAAGAACGGGTTCGTTGCTGCCGGGTTTAAATACCATAAGCCCGCGAGTGTCACGAACGGCTTGTCTCATAATTTCGTATTCTCTGTATGTTCCGCGGTAGGCTTGGCAGCATGACGAACGGTCGCATATGTCAAACCCTCTTGAGCTGTATGTTCCTCTGTTTTTGGTATACATTGCAAATGTACGTGCCGCCACAGCCTGCGCCCGTAACGCTTCGATGTGAAAATGCGGCGACATTTCCATGGATAAAACACCGTAAATATATTCTTCGATGCAAATTACATTTATTGCCGAAACCTGCCCGCCGGATGGGCGGAACTCGATAACTCCGCGGAAATTGTCAGAACCCATTGATATAATTCCTCCGCCGGTAGCCCTGATTTGCCGCCCGCCATCGGAATCGTTTACGAAGGTAAATACAGTTTCTCCGCCTGCTTGAACCACAACTTGTCCGTTTGACATACGTACGGTAAACCCGGCAGGCGAATTTAAAGTACGAACAACTTCAAATGACCCGTTTGCCCTGCCACGCCCGACATCAATACTTGTTGTGGAGATGGTTATGCTGTTTTGGTTATAAAATGCTCTTACAAGCCCAACGCGGATTGTACTGGCGTATACCATGCTTGCAAACCCGGATGTAACCAAAATGAACACTGCAATGGCACATAAGTACATTAGTTTTTTCATTATGTCTCCCTCTCACAAGGCCGGGACATACCCGAAAGTTTCAAGTACATCCTAAATTATTTTGTCATAAGTGTAATAATTACGTTACAATTCTGCAATACTATATCAGGAAAATACCCGGTTGTACATAAAAAGTTGAAAATTTATTTTGTGACGTGTTGCGTTGTTTGCAGAAAGTAGAGTAGAATGCCTGTAATATAGCATAAAATAAATGAATCATAAAGCCTTTTTTTATGAAAATGTAAAAATTGGTAAATTTACCGAAGGGAGATTATTATGACACCAAAGGAACGGGCTGTTGCCGCGCTTACATTAAAGCAGCCGGATCAAGTGCCAACATTTGAGTTAGAGTTTCAGCTTGCGGACGAAATGTTTGGCAAAAATTTACACCCGCATGTTCTTCGTCCTGCTGAAATAAACAAACTTTCCATGCTTGAAAGAGAGCGTGCGTTAAATCAGCTGGCAGAGGATTATGCATATGTATATGAAGCTTTGGACTATGCAATTATTCCGGGGCCGTATGGAGTAGGGTATATACGCGATGGAAAAGTTGCGCCGGAACTTGCATTTTTATTTAAAAAAATACCGGAATTGACACAGGGTAAGCGTATGCTTGGTTATCATGCAGACGGTACATTTTCCATACCGGACGGTAATGCCATGTATGATTTTGCCTATAAATTGGCAGATGACCCGGAGGGGCTGCGCCAAGACGCGAAAAATTACATGGAATATACCATAGAGAACAACAAAATTTTAGCGGAACATGGGGTTGAAGTTGGCTTACTTTGCAGTGATTACTGTTACAACAACGGACCGTTTCTTTCACCGGAGAATTTTGGCATATTTATTCAGCCCTACCTTACGAAAATTATTGAGGAAGGTAAAAAAGCGGGTTTGTACATGATTAAGCATACAGACGGCGACATAATGCCAATTTTAGATCAATTGGTAGATTGTAAGCCCCATGGCCTTCATTCGATTGACCCTATGGCGGGAGTGGATATAAAAGAAGTTAAGGCACTGGTGGGGGATAAAGTATGCCTTTGCGGTAACGTCCATTGCGCCGCCATGCAAACGGGTACGGATGAAGAAGTTATTGCCAGCGCAGAGTATTGTATGACTTACGGCAAGCCCGGCGGCGGATATATTTTCTGCACCAGCAACGTACCCTTTAAAGGAATGCCGCCGCATAGATACCAAATGATTTTAGATGTGTGGAAGCGAATGAGGGATTATTAAAGGGTAATTGCCCGGTCTGTTATTTCAGCGTTGTCACAGTAACCCCGGCTTCGCCTTCACCGTATTTTCCTAAGCGGTACTCCTTAACATGGGGGTGCCGTTTTAATAATGCGTGAATGGCGTTACGGACGGCCCCCGTACCCTTGCCGTGTATTAAGGTTACGTTGGCTAAGCTGGCAAGAAAGGCATCGTCCAAATATTTATCTGCGGCGGAAACGGCTTCCTCCGGTAACATACCCCGCAGGTCTAACTCTGTGGAAATATACAGCGATTTCATTTTAGAGCCGCCGCTGCCTGCTTTTGGTGTAAATTTTTGCGAAGTTTCCTCTTCTTCCAGTGTTAAGTCGCTGATATGAACCTTTATTTTTAGAATGCCCGCTTGAAGCTGCACTTCGCCGTTTGAGTTTGGCGGGGCGGATACTGTGGCGGTTTGGTTCATAGAGTGGATGAAAACTTTGTCGCCGCGGCGCAGGTTTTCCGGCGGCTTGCGGGATGGTTTTTCTGATACGGGGCCAATGCCGTCGGCCAGGCCTGCCAGTCCTTCCCGCACTTGGCGTTTTGCTTCTTCTATTTCTTTCTGGCTTGCGGCCTGCAGCTGTTTTTGCATTTTTGTTATTTGCTCGTCTGCTTCCTTGCGGGCCTGCTGAACTATGTTTAATGCTTCCTGTCTGGCTTGCTGCATAAGCTTTTCTTTTTGAGTGCGCAATTTTTCTTCTTGCTTTGCCACATCTTCACGGAGTTTTTCGGCTTCCCTGCGGTAAATTTGAGCCCGCTCCTGCTCGAGAAGTACGGCTTTTTTGCTGGCTTCCAGGTCGGTTATAACGTCTTCAAAGCGAATATCTTTTTGGCTAAGCACCGCCCGGGCTTCATCAATTATTTCATCCGAAAGCCCTAATCGTTTGGCAATGGCGAAGGCATTGCTTTTACCCGGTATACCAATTAGCAGACGGTAGGTTGGGCGCAAAGTTTCCACATCAAATTCGCAGCTGGCGTTTTCTACGCCTTCCATGGAAAGTGCGTACAGCTTTAGCTCGCTGTAGTGGGTGGTGACAACCGTGCGAATTTGCCGGGCGCGCAAGTACTGTAAAATTGCAATTGCAAGGGCCGCGCCTTCTGTGGGGTCTGTTCCCGCGCCAAGTTCGTCCAATAAAACCAGCGCGTTGTGGCTTAACCCGTCTAAAATTCCTACAATGTTTTTCATGTGGGATGAAAATGTACTAAGGCTTTGTGCAATGCTTTGTTCGTCGCCAATGTCGGCGAAAACATCGTCAAATACTGCCAATTCGGAATTTTCTTCCGCCGGTATATGAAGCCCTGCCTGCCCCATACAAGTTAGTAAACCCAGGGTTTTTAGGGAGACTGTTTTGCCCCCCGTATTGGGTCCGGTGATTAACAGCATGGAAAATTCGCCGCCAAGGTAAATTTCTGTGGGCACAACGGTATCTGGGTTTAGCAGCGGGTGCCGCCCTTTTCGGATATGGGTAAACCTGCGGCTGTTAAAAGTAGGTTCTGTGGCTTTCATTGCCAAAGATAATTCGCCTTTTGCGAATATGAAGTCTAAATATGTGATTTGCTCTATGTTTGCGGCAAAAATATCCCCGTTAGCTGCCACTAAACCGCTGAGCTTTAAAAGAATCCGTTCTTCTTCGCGTTTTTCTTCAAAATGCAAATTCTTTATTTTATTGTTCAACTCTACAACGCTGAGGGGCTCCATAAAAACCGTTGCCCCTGTTGAAGACTGGTCGTGAACCATGCCCGGGAAACTGCCCCGGTATTCTGCTTTTACCGGTACACAAAAGCGGTCGCCCCGTAGGGTAACAATCGCGTCTTGCAGCATATTTTTATATGAAGCCGATTGGATTACACCCTGCAAATGGTCGCGGATTTTATCATGAGCTACACGAATACTGCGGCGGATGTCCGCAAGTTTTGGGCTTGCATTGTCCGCAACTTCGCCGGAAGGTTTAATACAGCGATTTATTTCGTTCTCTAATGAATCTATTAGCGTGATTCCTTCAAAATACTGCGCAATGCAAGAGGGCTCTTCTTCCTGTTCATTTCCTTGTCTTCCTTGCTTTTTGCCGTAATTTATCAGCTTGCGGCATACATACAGGCTTTCTGCTACTTGCAGCAAAACTTCTGCCGACAATGTGCCGCCTATGGCTGCATTGGCCAGGGCAGGGCGGATGTCGCCGATTCCCCCAAGCGGTAAGCTTCCTTTTAACAAAATTATTTCCAGCGCGGCAGAAGTTTCGTTTTGTGCGCGCTTTATGTCACTAATATAGGTCATTGGAATTAAATCCTGCGCCAATTGCTTACCCATGGGCGAAGCCGCGCGGGATTGCAGCATCTCGATTATTGCCGGGTATTCCAGTGTGGATAGTGCTTTTTTATTCATGTGTATCGTCCTTTATTTTGGGATTGTGGTCTATTATACCCCATGGTTGTGAATAGGGCAAAATTATCTGTATTGTACATCTACCCCCTGATATCAGGGGGTGGGTATTGTATTGGCTTGTTTCGATAATTGTGCTTTCCAATCATCTTCACTTACCCTTAGAATATCGTACCCTTTCTTGCTGCATAGAACATTATCAACTCTTAAATACGCATTTTCTATCGGTTTGTCACGCAACTGATGAAAGTCAGTCTTGAACCCAAAGCGAGTCTGCCCTGACTCTTTATCAACAATTTCTGCACCTATAATGATACCCTCTGCATCTACTACAAAATATTTAACAAATAACATGAGCTCACTCACCTTCTGCGAACAAATCTGCAAAGCCATTTTCTGTCGGCTTGGTAAACACAGTACCTTCAAAAACATTTGTAGGTTTTTGTGTCTCTCTGTATAATAAATAACGAATAAAGCCGCTTAATGTCTTGCTATACCGACACCTCCATTTTTATCAAGCATACCACATTAACAGGTACCTATCAAACGTATGCTTGGAGTGTGCTATCAGGGGGTAGATATTTAGCATTTTATATAAATGCACATTTTTTAGGATTTGAACCCCTTTCTGTTTGTCAATTATTTTCTTTTTTTTATTGTATCCTAAATGTGCCCAATATGATAAAATACAGCCCGTGTAAGAGAAAAAATTATAAAGGGGTAATTTCATGTCAGATTTTAGTACATTAGTAATTGCGGTAGTATTTGTTTCAATTAACGGGCTGACAATGTTGGCCTGGGCAGCAGCGCAAGGCTATAAAATGAAACCAACCGCCTTTGCGTTTCTTGTTGGCGCAGTGGGTAACTTACTAACCGGTTCTGTTACCCCAATTTCGGGACAATCTTCGATACTAACTGTCTCGCATTTTATGAAAAGGATGGACGAGCGCGTCGCGGCATTGTTACTGGCTGTAGTTGTAATGGTTCCCCTTGGGCTTTTCGGCGGTGTTACCAGAATATCCGAATGGGCAGGCAACCCGGTTATTTGGGGCATGATGGCCGGTGTTGGTCTTATGGTAACCGGCATAAGTCTAGATATGTTAAAACAAGCCAAAAGAACCGGTATAATCTCTCTTGTATCGGCTCTTGCAACTCATGCATTTTTTATCCATGTAGATTTTTCTCCGGAGACAATGCGTCATGCCTTGGTTTATGTAATCGCTGTATCGGTAACATTATCTACAATTGATTTTGTGTTCATACAAAAAAAGCGCGTTAACATTGCTACAATGGCAACGGACGCAGGATATGAAGGCGATATGACACAAAATGAAAACCCAAAATTCTGGACGAAAGAATATTGGGCAGAATTTAAAATTATAAAGCCAAAATTCAGCCTGTATGCCATTATGTTCGCGCTGGCGTTTATTTCACTGAATATTGGGACAAACATTGCCTTTGGCAACATTACCGCCGGTTTTACCTCACCTATGGGCCAACCACCTGCAATACCACAAAACATGGATCACCTAACCGTAATTAACAGCATTGCCGATATTCCAAGCGTAATATTTGGCGGTGCGCCTGTAGGTGCCATAATTTCCGCAACGGCTGCGTCACCTTGGCCGGTAATGGCAGGCGTATTAATGATGTTGCTTTGTGCGTTACTGCTATTTTTAGGGTTAATGACAAAGGCTGTAAAATACGTTCCCGTTCAGGCAATTACAGGCTTCTTGTTAATAATCGGGTTTTTCTCCACTTTTGTACCAAATTTGAGAAATGTATTTGTAAACCCGGCATATTCCGCTTACCCGCAAGCACAAGTAGAATTGGCTGCAGCCATGGCTGTAACTGCATTAACAAAAAATCCGTTCCTTGGCCTAGTGGCCGGAATTTTAGTACGCTACATCGGGGCTTTCCTATTCCCGTTCTTGTAAGATGAGTGAATAGAAAAAGGGCTGTCTCGTTTCCTTATTTGACGAGATGGCCTTTTTTTTACTACAATTATGTGTAGTGAATACAATATATATATAGGTGGTACACGATGACTAATTATGAAAAAGTAAAATCGTATTATGATGTGTTCAATGAATGGAACAGGCTTGACGCACCTGAAGGAAAACTAGAGTTTGATTTATCTATGCCCATTATAACGAGTAATTTACCTTCATATGCAGAAATACTTGATTTGGGTGGCGGGCCGGGCAGATATACTATTGGGTTGGCAAAGTTGGGTTATAGTCTGCACTTGGCTGACTTATCGCAAACATTACTTGATGAAGCCAAGAGAAAAATTTGCGAATACCAAGTAAAAAACGTAAAATCCATTCATCAAGTTAATGCGATAGATTTAGCTGTTTATGCTGATGGTTCTTTTGACGCAGTTTTGCTTTTTGGACCACTCTATCACCTAACCAACAAAAAAGAGCGGACTGCTTGCATAAAAGAAGTAAACAGGGTCTTAAAGCCAAATGGCACGGTATTTGCCAGTTTTATTCCATATCTTTCAGGTGCAATCGGCGTAGCATCAAGAATGTTTAACTTTCCCGACCAAGTAGAAGCCGAAACCATAAAAAAGGTTTTCGATAGTGGCATTTTCAATAATAACACTGATAAGGGTTTTCAAGAAGGTTACTATCCGGCTTCCGGTGAAATAACAGCATTATTCGATAAACATGGATTTTCAAAAGTTTTGTTGCGCTCTATACGAGGTTGGGGGAGTGGCAAAGAAGAGCAAATATATAAGTTGCGGGATGAGCATTTAGGAAGATACAATACCGTTATAGATATTATTAACAAAACATCAGACGACCCGGCAATCATTGAAATGTGCAGTCATGCCATGTATGTCGGACAGAAGGGTCCCAAATAAGTCCTTCTTAATATTTACCCCTGCAAAAACACTTCTTTCGCCTTTCGCGCATCATACAGCGTCTTTTCTATATCAATCGTCTTAAATTCGCCTTTTTCGTACAAAATTTTTCCGCGGCATATAGTCATTTCCACATCGCGGCCACCGGTAGAGTATGCCAGGTTCAAAATAGGGTCGTAGCAAACTGTCTGGCGCGGGTTGTCAAAGTCTATCAATAAAATGTCCGCATCGTATCCTACTTTTATCATTCCGCTTTCGTGGCTGCGGCCTTGGGCTTTAGCCCCGTTTACGGTGGCCATTGCCAGTGTTTCGAAGGCGGGCAGGGCGGTTGGGTCGTTGGCGGCATATTTTTGCAATATGGACGCCATTTTCAGTTCCTCGAATAAATCATGTGAATTATTAGACGCTGCGCCGTCTGTACCAATGGCCACGTTTATACCCGTGGCTTTCATTTTTTGTACGGGTGCAAGGCCGCTTGCAAGCTTTAAATTGGAAATAGGGCAGTGGGCAACTGTTACGTTTTTTTCTACAAGTATTTGCATGTCTTCGTCTGTAACCCATACAGCGTGGGCGGCAGTTGCGGACACATCGAAAACGCCGTGCTTGTTAAAAATTTGCGCGGGCGTTGTACCAAATGACTTGATGCAGTTTTCATGTTCCGTTTGGGTTTCGGATAGGTGAACATGCATTTGCAGGCCGTGCTTGTGGGCAAAATCTGTTACTTGTTCCCAGGCGGGCGGGAACGATGTGTACACCCCATGAATTGACGCGTCAATTTTTACGCGCCCATCGCCTTTACTATGAAATTGCTCCATTGCCCGTGCAGTCTGTTCGTATACATGGTCTTTGTAAAAGTTGTAACCGTCTTTGTCGAAGGCGATTATACCGTTGCTTATGTTTGCCAGTACCCCCGCTTCACCGGCAGCTTTGGCTGTTTCATCCATTATGGAATACATATCTGTAAATGCGATTGTCCCGGAGGCAATCATTTCTGCAATGGCAAGGTTCGCGCCTGTACGTATCAGCTCCGGCGTCCATTTTTGCTCTGCCGGGAAAATATAGTTAAACAGCCAATCTTCCAAAGTGCGGTCGTTGGCGTAACCCCTAAACATTGCCATAGCCCCATGAGAATGACAGTTGTACAGCCCGGGCATAAGTACTTTTCCTGTGCCGTCTATTACCCGCGCGGCGGCAGGTGTGTTTTCGGCTGTATTCGAAATGTAGGTAATCTTTCTGCCGGTTATGCCCACATCGGCATTAGTAAGAGTAGGATTTTGTAAATCCATCGTTACAACTGTTATATTTTTAATTAAAATTTCCATGAACGTTATCACTCTTTCAATATTATAATTGGGCTTACTATACCACGGCTGCAAAAAAATTTGAATAAAAAGTAAATTTCGTATATAATTATAGATAGCTACATAGGGCGTTTTCGCCAAAAAAAATTTTAAGGAGTTTTAATCCTAATGGATTCCGACCTGTTGGCAAATTTATTATCTATCACGGCACTGATTGTTTTACTGTTTTTCGGCACATATTTTAGCGCGACGGAAATGGCGTTTGCGTCTTTAAACCGTGCCAAATTAAAGAATTTGACGGAAGGCGGCGGAAGGCGCGGTAAGCGCGCCGCTCAGGTCGCGAACATGTACGAAAACCGCTTCGACGAAGTTATATCAACCCTCTTAATATGTAATAACCTTGTGGCAATTGCCGCCGCTACCGTATCTGTCGCATTATTTGTCAGGTTTATGGGCGAATGGGGATACTTATTTTCTACAATAGTAATAAGTGCCATTGTTATTGTACTTACAGATATATTTCCCAAAAGTATGTCAAAACAAAACCCGGAAAAGGTGATGCTTACATGCGCTCCTTTTTTGCTATTTCTTATGATACTTTTAAAACCGGTTAACAAGGGCATTGTAAAAATGAAAAACGGCCTTAGTGCAAGTTTTGTAAACAAAGAGGAAGAAAAAACAGCCGAGGAAGAGCAGGCAGAATTAGAGCAGGAAATAATTTTTATGGTTGAAGAAGCGGAAAAAGAAGGCTCGATTAATGAAGAGGATTCACTTCTGATAACCAACGCGATAGAATTTAACGAACTTAGCGCATGGGATATAATTACCCCCCGCGTGGAAATTGTAAGCATACCGGTTACCGCAAATAGGGAATATGTTACCCAGCAGTTTCTGGAGACCGGATATTCCAGGCTGCCTGTATATGAAGACTCTCTTGATAACATTATGGGAGTAGTTCACATACGAGATTTTTTACGTTACCTGGCTACAGACACCGCTGCATTAGAGTTAAAAGATATCCTAACCCCGGCGGTGTTTACGGTAACAAGTGCCCGCGTAAAAGACCTTTTGCAACTTATGAAAACAGAAAAAAGCCACATTGCCATTGTTACAGACGAATATGGCGGTACCGAAGGTATTGTAACCATGGATGACATATTAGAAAGGCTTGTGGGCGATATTTGGGATGAACACGACGAAGTAATTGAAGAGTTTAAAGACTTGGGCAACAATAAACACAAAATACTATGCACGGCTTATATAGACGACATGTTTGAATATTTTGATATAAACGCAGAGTCGGAATCCAATACCGTAGGCGGCTGGATAATGGATATGCTGCGCCGCATACCGGTAAAAGGCGATGTTTTTGATTTCGAAAAACTGCGGGTTAGGGTAATTAAAGCCGACCAACGCAGGGCATTGGAGTGCGTTGTGGAGGTTTTGGAAGAAGAGAGCAACAATGAATTGATATAAAAGGAGTGGTTTTATGGCAAGACCGGTAACATTATTTACGGGCCAATGGGCCGACCTGCCTTTTGAAGAGGCATGTAAGCTTGTAGCGTCTATGGGCTATGATGGCATGGAGCTATGCACATGGGGTGACCACTTGGATGTATACAAAGTGGTGAAGGATCCCGCGTATTTGCAGTACAAGAAAGACACTTTAGCCAAACATGGCCTAAGCTGTTACGCAATTAGCTGCCACTTGGCAGGCCAATGTGTAGGCGATTTGTATGACCCTCGTCTGGACGGCTTTGCCCCTGCAGAGCTTGCGGGCAACCCGGAAGGCATACGCGACTGGGCAATTGCCCAAGTAAAACAAACCGCCCGTGCGGCAAAAGCCATGGGTGTAAATGTAGTAACAGGCTTTATGGGCAGCCCGTTGTGGAGATACTGGTATTCCTTCCCGCAAACAACAGATCAAATGATTGCCGACGGTTACCGGCAAATTTACGATGTGTGGAGCGATATTTTTGATGTGTACGACGAGTGTGGGGTAAGATTTGCCCTGGAAGTACACCCCACGGAAATTGCGTTTGACTATTGGAGTACAAAAAAACTATTCGAAGTTTTCAAGGACAGGCCTACACTGGGGCTTAATTACGACCCGAGCCACCTGCTATGGAACATGATGGACCCTGCGGTTTTTGCAAGGGATTTCGCCCACAAAATTTATCACGTTCATATGAAAGACGTAAAATTAAACCTGGATGGCCGCAACGGTATTTTAGGTTCCCATTTAACATTTGGCGATACACGCCGCGGCTGGAACTTCGTATCCCTTGGCCATGGAAATGTAGACTTTGACGCGATTATACGCGAACTAAACCAAGTTGGATACAGCGGCCCCCTTTCCGTAGAATGGGAAGACTCCGGAATGGACAGAGTTTTTGGCGCGACAGAAGCATGTGAGTTTGTACGCAAAATGAACTTTAGTGCTTCCACTGTGGCTTTTGATGCTGCGCTTGAAGTGAAATAAAATTGTAGGAGCACATTAGATTATGATTAAAGTACAGAACCTTAGCAAAACCTTTCGCGTTGCCAAGCGGCAAGCAGGTTTTACACGCGCCTTAAAGGCGCTTTTTTCGCGTGAGTTTGCACTTGTACACGCGCTAAAAGACGTATCATTTACAATTGCGGACGGGGAAATGGTTGGGTACATTGGCCCAAACGGGGCCGGTAAAAGCACAACAATTAAGGTAATGTGCGGCGTACTAACCCCGGACAGCGGCGTGTGTGACATAAACGGGCGCACGCCTTGGCGTAACCGTGTTGCCCATGTGCGTGAAATTGGCGTGGTTTTTGGCCAGCGGAGCCAGTTGTGGTGGGATGTCCCCATAATTGACAGCTTCGAGCTTATCCGCGACATTTACAAAACCGACCAGGCCGTATATAAGCGCAACCTGGACGAACTGGTTGATGTGCTGGAACTTTCTGAAATATTGAAAACCCCGGCGCGCAGTTTAAGTTTGGGCCAGCGTATGCGCTGCGAAATTGTAGCAAGTTTACTTCACGACCCTAAAATATTATTTTTGGACGAGCCTACCATTGGGCTGGATGCTTTGTCTAAAATTGCGGTACGGCAGTTTATTAAGCGGCTAAACACGGAAAAAGGTACTACCGTGCTGCTTACCACCCACGATATGCAAGACATCGAGGCGTTGACGGAGCGGATTATCCTGATAGGCAAGGGGCAGATTCTGCTGGACGGCAGCCTGGCCCAGCTAAAAGCCAGCGCGCCGGAAGGCGCGAACGCAGAGGAAATGGTGGCCGCCCTTTACAAGGAGTACCAAATATGATGCTCATTGTTAAGCCCTACCTGGCGTTGTTTAGGATTAGGCTAACTAACTCGATACAATACAGGGCAGCGGCGATGGCGGGTGTCGCTACCCAATTTGCCTGGGGTTTTATGCTTATCCTTGGCTTTATCGCGTTTTACGAAAGCAATCCCTACGCGTTCCCCATGACACTGCAGCAGACAGTGGCCTATATTTGGATGCAACAGGCGTTTCTTGCGTTATTTTTTATCTGGTTTTACGATAACAGCATTTTCGAGTCTATCGAAAGCGGGCAAATTGCCTACGACTTGGTACGCCCCATTGATTTGTATAACCGCTGGTTTACAACAACTACGGCCAACCGCATAGCCAGTGCTGCGCTGCGGTGTATTCCTGTTTTATCAGTGGCGTTTTTTTTGCCGCAGCCTTTCCGGCTTGTTTTGCCGGGCGGGGTAGGGCAGTTTGGGCTGTTTCTGTTAAGTATGGTGCTGTCCCTTTGTGTAGTGGTGTGTTTTTCCATGCTTATCTATATTTCCGCGTTTTTTACAATAAACAGCCAAGGTACGCGCATTGTCGTAGGTGTTGCCGGGGATTTTTTGGCCGGCGGATACATTCCCATACCGTTTTTCCCGGACACTGTGCGTACAATAGTGGAATTTTCGCCCTTTGGGGCTATGCAAAATATGCCGCTGCTAATTTTCAGCGGAAGTTTAACCGGGGCAGACCTTGCGCGTGGGCTGGCATTGCAAGTATTTTGGGTGGCGGTTTTACTGCTAATTGGGCGGGTTTTAATTACACGCGCGATAAAGCGCGTCGTGGCACAAGGGGGTTAAGTCATGAGTTTGTATATGAAATATTTTTCTATGCATATGAAGAGCCAAATGCAGTATAAAACTTCGTTTTTCTTTACCACCCTTGGGCAGTTTTTGGTTTCGTTCGCGATATTTCTAAGTATAAATTTCATGTTTGCCCGTTTCGATTATGTGGGAGGCTTTACCTATCAAGAAGTTCTGATTTGTTTTGCCGTTATGATAATGGCCTTTTCTACATCTGAGCTTATTGGCCGCGGGTTTGACCGCTTCCCCGTGCTGTTGGGCAACGGGGGGTTTGACCGCGCTTTGGTGCGTCCGCGGAATGTAGTTTTTCAGGTGCTTGCGTCGCAAATAGAATTTTCCCGCCTTGGGCGTTTTATTCAAGCCGTAGTTGTGTTAATTTACGCGTTGCCGCGCAGCGGTATCGACTGGACATGGGATAAAATTTTGATATTGTGTCTGATGATTGTTTGCGGTGCATTTTTGTTTTTTGGTCTTTTTATTGTGTACGCAGCATTTTCATTTTTTACAATTGAAGGGCTGGAGTTTATGAACGTGTTAACTGACGGCGGACGGGAACACGGACGTTATCCGTTTAGCATCTATGGCGAGGGAGTTTTGAAATTTTTGACGTATGTAGTCCCTCTTGCGCTGGTGCAGTATTATCCGCTGCTTTACTTAACCGGACGTGAGGACAGTATTTGGTACGCTTTAACACCTGTACTTGCATTGTGGTTTTTGCTGCCCTGCTGGGCGTTCTTCCGGTTTGGTATGAGAAGATATAAATCTACCGGGTCGTGAAAAATTTTATTTTACTGTAAGGTGTAGTTCCCTTGCTATAATTTCGGCGGTTTTAGCAGCCATTTCGCCTGTAAAAGATACGCACTGCTGTTTGTGTTCACCACTTGCCAAATTCATACCCTTTATGTGAATGTGGCAGCAAAGCACGCCTTTATGGTTTTTTCTAAAACTTTCTTGCAGTTCGCAGGCAAGCTCTAAACATTTTTGACTTCTGGGGTCGGTTGGGGCAGTGGGCTCGCTTCTTCCAAAAAAATACCCCAGGCAGATGACTGCGCCGGAAATAGTGCCGCACATACATTTTGCCCTTCCTACCCCAATTGGAAAGCCGGACGCGGCAGCAACCAACTCTATTGGCATGTTTGGGGCAATGTTTTTCCTTATGGAATACACAATTGCCTCGGAACAGTAAAACCCGCCAGTTTTGAAGAGTTCTTCTGCGTCGGCTTTTATTTTTTTTATGTCAATTTGTTTTAACGTCGTAACCATTCTTGTAACCTCCAAACTATATGCCCAGTATGTCATAAATTAATTATATTTTCAACAATGCGCTTTTTGGGAGATTATGTTACAATAACACAAAATATTACAAAGGTGTGGACAAAATGAGTAAAGCAATTTTTCAAGAACTGTACAACGCAATTGACCAAATGCCGGTTGCGGACTCTCACGAGCATTTGATGCCGGAGTTTATGCGGGTGGACAAGCCTATGGACTTTTTTACTATAACAATGACACACTATGCCAGCAGTGACCTAATATCTGCCGGGATGCTTTGGGACGATATGCACAAGTTGAATGACATAAATGTGCCGCTGGGCGAGAAAATTCAAATTTTTATGCCCTATTGGAAAAAGGCGAACAACACAACTTACTGCCGCGCCCTTAAAATTGCTGCGAAGGATCTATACGGCATTGAGGAAATAAACGCCGCCACTTTGCCGGAACTTAACGCCCGTATGGTAGAGCAAAACAGGCCCGGGCTTTATAAGAAAATTATGGAGGACAAGGGGAAAATTAAGTATTGTATTTGGGACCAGTGGTGGGTAGACATGCCACAAAAAGACGACTTTTATCCCCTGGCCGTACGGCTGGACGGTATAATTTTCATCAACAGCCCGGGTGACATACAGGCACTGGAAGAAAAATTTAACACATGCATTACAGGCTTGGATAAAATTGAAGAAATTTTAGAAACATGCATCAACGGCTATAAAGCCAGCGGTATTGTGGCTATAAAGTCTGCCTTGGCGTATAGTCGCAGCCTGGATTACTCAAAAGTTTCCGCAAGGGAAGCTGCCGTGGCACTGCGGCGTATTTTGCGGAATGAGTTTACCGCCGCCGATACAAAAACTCTGCAAGATTATGTAATGTTTAGGGTTGCGGAAAAAGCCGCCGCCCATAATTTGGTTTTTCAAATTCATACCGGCCTGTTGGAGGGTAACGGTAACTTTATCCGCAATGCCAACCCGTCGCTGCTTTCCACACTTGTATACGAAAACCCCAACACAAAATTTGCCCTGATGCACGGTGGGTACCCATACGGCGGCGAGCTGTCCGCCATGGCAAAAATGTTCCCAAATGTGTACATTGACATGTGCTGGCTGCATATTATTTCCACACATCATGTGTACAATATTCTGATGGAATGGCTGGACGCCGTGCCTGTAAACAAAATTTTGGGCTTTGGCGGTGATTATATTTTTGTAGAAGGCGTATACGGGCATTTGCAGTTGGCAAAAGAAAACCTGGCCCGTGTATTGGCGGACAAAGTTGCGAACGGCTCCGCATCGATGGCCGAGGCTGAAAAATACGCAAGAATGATGTTGTTCGATAATGTTGAAGATTTGTTTTTTCCGAACGGGCATTAGTTACGCAAGCTCAACTGTCAGTTGAACAACTGTCCAAACAGGTCACAACAATCAATCGAATGAATTGATACAATAAAACCATGAGGAACCTCAAAATATATTAAATCAGGAAAGTAGGTACACACATGGTTCATATTTCAGAAAAAATCTCATCACTCAGAAAAGCGCATAATTTAACGCAAGAAGCGTTGGGTGAAGCTGTTGGCGTAAGTCCGCAAGCGGTAAGCAAATGGGAAAAAGGCGATAGTTTGCCGGACATATTGGTATGCTTTTGTGGGCGGGCATATTATTAGCTTGGAAGACAGCAGAGGTTTTGGAATGTTTTTGAGTAACATTGAGTATCTCAAAAACATGATGTCCGTTGATTTGACCGATAATAAGTTACTAAATTTTATGTCGGACGAAAAAGCAATAAAAATATTCATGCTGATTTGCCTGAACGGGGTTTTATACGATAATGAAATAATAAAGATGACGGGTTTTTTGGAACATGAAGTTACGCAACGACTTTTTGCATTTATGAAATGTTCTGTAATTGAACCTTACATGGGCGATGAAAACAAAGGCGAAACGTCTTATGCCGTCTCGGACAATGGGATATTGTTGTTGGGAATTATCATAAATGCTTCTTTATTTCATCCTAAAAGCAGAAAGAAAGCAACATACGGAGGACATAGAAATTATAGTCCTGATAAACTCAAAAAGTTTATCTCCGACACGCCAAATAAGAATTTATAGGAAGTGATTTTATGCAGCATGAAGTGTCATTATACCCGGTCAAATTCGCGCCAATTTACAAGGAAATGGTTTGGGGCGGAGCTCGCCTTGCCCAAATGTATAACCGCGCCCTGCCATCAAGCAAAGTAGGGGAGAGCTGGGATATTTCCTGCCGTCCCGGGGAGATGGGTGTAGTAGAAAATGGCCCGTATGCCGGGGAGAGTTTTGAAAACTACATTGGGAAAAGCAAGGCGAAAATTTTAGGCACCCGTTTAGCAAATTGCGAAAAATTTCCACTGCTTGTAAAAATAATCGACGCCAATGATGCTCTGTCCATACAGGTACACCCGGACGATAGGCAGGCGCGGCAGCGCGGCAGCGAGGACGGGGGCAAAAGTGAAATGTGGTATGTGTTAAACCCGCCCCACGACGGGAAATTAATCATTGGTCTTAAGCCCGGTATTTCCCGGGAAAAGCTTGCGGAAGCTTACAGTAACGGAACAGTTGAAGAATGCCTAAATTACCTGCCTGTGGCCGCAGGCGACATTATCAACATCCCGGTGGGGCTGGTCCATGCCCTTACGCCCGGGATAATTGTAGCGGAAGTACAGCAAAATTCGGATATTACCTACCGCTTGTACGATTACAACAGGCTTGGGCTGGACGGGAAACCCCGTCCGTTGCATGTGGAAGATGCCCTGGCCGTTTCCGATTTTGAAGAAAAAATACCGAAGCGGGCTGTTCCCGGGCTGGGCATAAAAATAGGCGAAAATGAGATGACATATTCCATCTGCAACCCACATTTCGCCATAATAAAATATAATATTTCCGTGCCGCATACGGAAGCGTCTAACCCGGAAGCGTTCAATATTTTTACATGTGTGGAAGGGAATGCCGAAATAAGAGTAGACGCAATGACGGTAGAAGTACCTACCGGCGGTTCTGTTTTTATCCCCGCCGGGATGAGAGAGTATGTTATTGCCCCGGTAAACGGTGAAAAAGTTGTGCTGTTAAAAAGCTTTGTGCCGGATATTGAAAAAGATTTTGTTGCCCCATTGCGGCGGCATGGGTATACAGATGAAGAAATTTGCATGTATACGTCTGTGATTTACCCCCTGATATCAGGGGGGGTGTGAGGCGGCAAAGTGTTACTCACATGACTCCTCTGTCGAGTATCTCTTTTGGAACTCTACTTTCGATAATTTTGCCTGTTGTGCTATTTCGGATCACCCTTTGCGGTTTTTTGTTATTATGTAACTTGAGGGACTCGTGAGCAAGATTGATAATCATTTTATTTAATTCACTCATAGTTACATTCTCTTTAACATTTTTTTGGGTTAATGAAAGTTTCTCAGCCAATTCCATCACAGCATCGTCGGTCAACAAATTCAAGTTCAAACGTACAGCGGCAAGCTCTTCAATTTTGGCAACAAAAATTTTCAACGCCAATTTTATCGTTTCCAATGCCGTTATTTCGTTTTGAAGAACAGAGATGTTACTGTTAAAAATCTCGGTTGCCGTTGCCGCATCGGGGTTGTTCAAAATAAGCTTAATTTGCTTGATAGGTATTTGCAGTTTTCGCAATATTACGATTTGTTGTAAACGTTTTATGTTTTCATCATCGTAGACACGGTAGGCATAATCCTCTTTCCGCAGGCTTTCTACCAATCCAATCCGCTCATAATACCGTAGCATTTGTGTCGAAACCCCAAGCATCTTTGAAACCTGATTGGCCGTTTGTAATTTCATGAATTAACCACTCCTTTCCTAACCATAGCATGGAGTATAAACTAAATAATCGTTATCGTGTCAAGAGGGTTTTCAGTTTGTATTAATTCAGCGTTATCAGGTTGTTAAGATTTGTTATTGATGCTTATTTAGTCGTAGTGGTTTTTTTGTCTTTTACAGCAGATTCATAAACTTTTCTTTGTTATTGGCAAGGAAAACCATCGCCCTGTTTCCACGCGCCATTAAGTCAAAGGTTTCGTCTGATTCGCTGTAGTAGCCATATCCTTTCAGATAAGTGGCACATGATACATAATACACGGATTGCTTTTCCTCTGCGGTCAAAGGGCTTATGCTGTTATAGCCTTTAAGCATTTCTATCAATGTTTTTAGGTACACATCAATCAATGGTTGAGAGTTTATTTCGCCAGCACACCATATAATGTCGTAAATCCTTGGAAATGACAGATTGTAAGTTTCAAAGCCTTTGAAACCTACGATTTCATCATTTTCGTAAACCGCATATTCTCCACAAAGGTTTCCGTGAATAAGCTGCTTGGGAAGTTTATCATGCAAAACGCTGAATGTTTTTAGATAATCATCGTAAAATTCTTCGCCGATTTCCATGCCGAGTTTTTTTACGATAGGGATGGCACTTTCACCTTGCTCGTATAAATTTCCTTCCCACGGCTTTACATCCTCCTGCACAGTCTTCAACGCCTTGTGAAGCCTTGCAATTGCCTGCCCCAGCTTGAAGGCATTCTTATCGCGGAGTTCGTTATTTTCTAAATATTTGGCTGCCCTCCTTTCCCACGGTAACTGAATTATATAGCATGAATCCAATAAAACATTTCCTGTATCAAGATAATCGAGTGTTTGACTCCATATTATAGTAAAAGCCCGGAACACCCTTGCTTACAGGCGTTCCGGGCGTTATGTGCCCATATCTTACAATATTAACTCAATTGTTAGCAGAACGGTAACTCCATCGCGGGTTACTTCTAATGTTACGATTCTTGACTCGGTAATTGTGGCATTGCCCGCAACACCTATAACCAGACCTTCTGCCGGGCCGGTTGGTGTCCAAAGGTTATTACGCACGGTTATTACAAGTTCCGAGGCGGGTTCAAGAAGGTTGAACGTAATCTGCCCTTCTGCAGTGCCGCCTGTAAACACGCTTACGTGGCGGTTTGTGTTGCTTACGGTTACATGATTTGCGGTAAGGTAGAATGTTGGTTGTGTAGGTTCGCAAATTTCACAGCCCACATCTTGGCAGTAATCGCAGTCAAATTCCGGCGGTGGCTGCGGGGTGTAGTTTGCGTTTACAAGCAGCACATGAACGGTCTGGCTGTACACGGAAATATAGAGGTTAATGTATCGCCAGGAACCGTTATCTTTGTAAACGTCAAGCAAGTTGAAATAATCTAACCAGCCTGTATCCGCTTGCCATACACGCCCAATGCGTATAAGATTTTCCGCGCAATTGCCATCTTGGTCTGTGGCTTTTATGGTATCCGCTGCCGCAAGGTAAACAGGAGTGTTTACGCCGTCAAGCTGTACCCACATGCGGATTATACCGGCTTCCGCCAAACTCGGGTTTGATCTTGAAGGGCTGCCGCCCGGGCCGTTGTTAAAAATATCAAAGGTAGTAATCCTTGGGGGTACGATTGTTCTTACTACCGCGTTGCTGCCGGTACCGTACACATATATTTCCATAACCATAACTTGGCCGTCAAACATTTCTACCCGCAAGGTAACTACGCCGGGCTGTACATTTGCGCCGCCGGCACCAAAGAAGTTACTTTGCAGTTGTATTTGACCAAGCGCATAGTGGACACGGAAGGCTTCGCCGTTGTGCAGCCACGGGAACCATGTTTGCCCGCCGCCTACCTGAACCGTATTGCCGCCCGGGCGTACCTGTGACGCGCTTATGCGGCGTACATGGTTGCCGTTAAAATCCACAGGAATACGAATGCCTTGGCCGCCTCTTGTGCCTGTGGCAAAAAAATGTTCCGGCTCTCCGTTTCTTACAAGGAACTGGTGCCAATCCGGCCCGCCGCTAAATGTCATAACCAATACAGCAAAAGTGCCGTATTCATTGCCCATTGCGGCAAAAGCTTCGTTTACATAATCCATCAACAGAGTGATTACACCCGCGTTGTATGTGTAGTGGATACCTTGGATCAGACCTTCGATACCTACAAATGTGTTGCCGTTAAGGGTAAGAGGAATTTTTACGTCTGTAGTAACCGGCCGGCGGAAGTATAAAGTATCCAAGCCGGTAGAGTAAGAGGCACGCACCGGTGAAGATGCTAACGCTTCAAGCATCGCGCCAACGCGGGGCTGCCGCCATGTTAAGCCGGGGCTTCTGCGGTCTATACCCGAACCGTTATCCCAGAATGTTAAGCTAACGCCGTATCTCCTGGCCAGGTAGTGCATGTATTCGTAATATTTTAACTCTTCGCCTGTTTGCAAAATATCGTGGCCGTTATCGTAAGCAAGCAGACCCCATTCACCAATGTTTACGCCAATGCCCAGGGATACAAAATAATTGTAGATATTTCTGAAAATTGTATCTACTTCATGCCTTGGTGTACCTGTGCCCCATGCCGGGTTGATAGGTTCGTCGAATATGGTTACGCCTATATTTGTGCTAAACATCCATATGCAGTAGTAATGGACGGTTACAATCAGATTTTCGTCGTTTAAGGAATACACAAAATTACGCAGAGGTCTTACATAGTTGGGGTTACCGGAATAAGCCCTATTCCATATTGACGGGATTAGAATAATTCTTTGTTCGTTGCCCGATGTACCGCGGATAATTTCGTGTGCCGCACGGTTAAGTGTCTCAATCATGCGGTTTTGTGTAGCATGGTCGCGGTTATCGAAATGGGGCTCGTTAAGTGTTTCAAACATAACCGTGTCCGGCATATCGGCAAAAAGCTGCGCAAGCTGCGTCCAGTGGTCACGGAACCTGCGGTATTGCCAGGATGTAGTTTGGCCGTCCCAGTTGTTAATGGACCTGCCAATCCATCTCCAGGAATCGTGATGGATATTGATTATTACATATAACCCGGCTTCATCGGCCCACTCAACAATTTCTCTGTATCTGGCCAGCCATTCCGGGATAATTTCAAAACGCAGCTCATTTGCAGGTGTGTTTGCACCGCGGTCAATTACTCTTGTATCTATTGTAAACGGAATACGGATGTGGCCAAAGCCCCTGTCTGCAATTGAATTTATTAATTCTCTTGTGGTTACGGGGTTGCCCCATGATGTTTCCCATCCGATCAGGTTGTTACCGCCAAGGCTGTCAAGGGTATTGCCCAAATTCCAGCCCATGCCCATGGATGCAGCGTAGTCCAGCGAACGGCTTGTTGTCATTACGCGGCCTTCCGGGTCCGGCGGGATTGGCGGCGGAGGCGGCGGAGCAGTGCATTCCGTAACATAAAGCCTTATTAGCTCTGTACCGCCATAGAAAGCCAGCCACACCAGTTCATCTTCACTTAAGGCAATGACCTCGCCGTCCTGCAGCCCGGACCATCTGTGCGGCAATCCGTTAATGCCTTCGCTTCCGGCTGTTAACACACGCGGGGCGGGGAATACTACTTCATGTTCCCTGTTAATAATAAGGCCGGTAATGGTTAAAGCAGCATTACTGCCCGGCACTACGGTTACATAGCCAAGGTTTATCATCCCGGCCACGCCGCTTGCGCCAAAATCTGCCGTAACAGAATGTGTACCGTTTAACGCGGGAATTTGCAAATTGCGGCCTGCCCAATTATCCCCCATTACGTTGAACGCAAAGGCCGGTTCGGATGTAACGCCTTCTACCGCAAATGTATATTGAATAGAAACAATTGGTGTAACAATCGGACCCGGTTGGGGGCCGACAGATGATTCACTTTCAAAAAACCTGATTAGACCATTCCCGTCAAAATCCGCTACTACTGCCAGCCACATACTTTCATCATTGTTGGATGCGACAACATATCCGTTGGCCAGCCCCTGCCACACATGCGGCAGCCCGTTAAGGCCTTCAACACCGGCTTGCAGCACACGTGTGGTGGTTGATGTTAACACAATGTCACCGTTTACTACGATACGGTCTAACGTTAGTGTAGCTTGGCTACCGCCAATTACAGGTACGTAACCTAAATTACGAAACCCTGCAACGCCGCCAAAATTAGCAGTAACGGCATGTTCTCCGTTTGTGGCGGGAATTGATAAGGAAGCAGACCCCCAATTGGCATCCTGCACGTTAAGTAAAAAAGTTCCTTCATTCGCTGCACCTGCAACGGTAAAATAATACCTGATGGACGTAATTGGTACCGGCGTACCTTCCGTCCCTTGTGCATCTGCTACAGTTATAAACAGCGCGCTGAACAGCGTTACAAAAGCAAGAAACAATACTGTTCGTTTTAAAAAATGTTTTCTGACAGACATTTTCAGCCTCCTTATAATTTTGGGCACTTTTAGTGCCTTGTAGTAAAAAGATTTGTATGTTGTTACTATATGTTGATATTAACATTCACGATTTGCTTGGTCAAGATGTGGAAGTTGTATGGTTCAGAAATATAATACCCCCTGATATCATATGGCGAAAGTGATATCAGGGGGTAATGAATAAATATTCTTATAAGTGTTGCATATTATTCATTATCATTCGGGTAAAATACGGTCGCATCAAAGATTTACAAAATTCATTTGCATAAATATTCATATTCTGTTATAGTTGGAAAACGGAAGAGTAAGAAAGGTGTGATTGTGTGAAGCCAACCGTATTCATCGACGGCAGGGAAGGTACGACGGGCCTTCAGATTGATGAGCGGCTGCAAAGGCGAACCGATATAGAGCAGCTTTTCATTGAGGATACGCTGCGCAAAGATAAAGCGGCGCGACGCGAAATGCTTAATTCGGCAGACATCGTGTTTCTATGTTTACCGGATAAAGCAGCGCAAGAGGCAGTTTCGCTTATCGAAAATTCACGCACAAAAGTTATAGATGCGTCAACTGCGCACAGGACGGCACCCGGCTGGGTGTATGGCTTTCCGGAACTTACACATATGCGGCGGGACGAAATCCGGCATTCAACCAGGGTGGCAAACCCCGGCTGCCATGCGACAGGCTTTTTATCCATTGTGGTGCCGCTTATAAAGGCCGGAATATTGCAAAAAGATGAAACACTTACTTGCTATTCATTAACCGGGTATTCCGGAGGCGGTAAAGTGATGATTGCGGAGTACCGGCATCCTCAGCGCGCAAACTCACTAAACGCGCCGCGGATTTATGGCTTGGGGCTTTCGCATAAACATATTCCGGAAATATTAAATGAGTCTGGCCTAACAACAAAGCCGCTGTTTACGCCTATTGTGGACGATTACTATGCCGGAATGGCAGTTTCAGTTTTATTGCATGACAAGCAGCTTGCAGGCGGGATACAATCTGCAGGTTTGCGGGACGTCATTGCCACTTACTATGAAGGGGAACATTTTATAAAGGTTCCGCCTTTCGGCAGTGAAGATACACTTGCAAATGCAGGGTTTATAGAAGCCAATGCATATGTCGGTACAAATATGCTGGAAATTCTTGTGTTTGGGGATGGAGAGCAAACACTTTTGACAGCAAGGTTTGATAATTTAGGAAAAGGCGCGTCGGGTGCGGCGGTGCAAAATATGAATATAATGCTTGGGTTAGGCGAAACTATTGATTTATAAAGGAGAGGCATTTTCATGCAAGAAATTTCAGGCGGCGTATGTGCCGCACAGGGTTTTTCCGCTGCGGGGACGCATTGCGGGCTAAAAAAGAAAAAATCAGATTTGGCAGTTATTTTTTCGGATATTCCGTCAAAAGC
This sequence comes from Bacillota bacterium, assembly GCA_009786175.1. The sequence continues at coordinate 25,439 of WQTQ01000222.1, forward strand.
TGCCGCTATTTATACGAAAAACGCTGTAAAAGCGGCACCTTTACATGTTACTAAAAATCATTTAAAAGACGGAATGCTTCAAGCCGTTGTGATAAACAGCGGCAATGCTAACGCCTGCGCCCCGGACGGGGAACAAAATGCTTTAGATATGTGTGTATACACCGCCCAATGCCTGAATATCCCCGTTAATCAAGTGGCGGTATCTTCCACCGGGGTAATCGGTGTATCGATGACACCAAAAATGAACCTGGTTAAGAACGGGATTTCCGAAGTATGTAAACTTCTGTCTGCCGACACCCATGGTTCTGAATCTGCGGCACAGGCAATCATGACTACCGACCTTACAAAAAAAGAGATGGCCGCAACGCTTACTATTGGCGGCAAAACCGTAAACATTGGCGCGATAGCCAAGGGAAGCGGCATGATTCATCCAAACATGGGTACAATGCTGTGTTTCATTACTACGGATGTTGCAATAGAAAAAAATCTTTTGGAAAAAGCTCTTCAACATGCGGGGGATTACAGTTTTAACCGTATTTCTGTAGACGGCGACACTTCTACCAACGATTTTTGCTTGATTATGGCCAACGGTATGGCAGGTAACGCGGAGATTACAACGGAAGATGATGATTATGCGGATTTTGTACAGGCACTTACAGATTTATGTGTACACTTGGCACGTGCCATTGCCGCCGACGGCGAAGGCGCGACGCATCTGATTACTTGCACGGTGGTTAACGCCCCATACGAAGAAACAGCTACCGCAGTGGCAAGAAGTGTAATTTCATCCTCGTTGGTAAAAAGCGCGGTTTTTGGCAAAGACGCCAACTGGGGGCGGATACTTTGCGCGGCAGGCTATGCGGGTGTTAATTTTGACCCAAATTCAGTTTCAATATCGTTTATCAGTGAAGCGGGAGAAATTACGGTATGTAAAAACGGGCGCGGGCTTGTATTTGACGAAGAGTTGGCACTAAAAGTGCTTACACCACATGAAATAATCATTCACATAGACATGGCCCAAGGGATGGCGTCAAGTACATGCTGGGGATGCGATTTGACATACGATTATGTAAAAATTAACGGGGATTACAGAACATAACGGAGGTTTGGGATGCAAAACAATTTAAGCCGGGCGACTATTTTGGCAGAGGCACTGCCATATATCCAAAAATACAACGGGAAGACAATTGTCATCAAATATGGCGGCCATGCAATGAGTTCACCGGAACTTTTTGAATCTGTAATGAGCGACTTTGTTCTGCTTAGCCTTGTTGGGGTACGTGTGGTGGTTGTCCATGGCGGCGGCCCGGAAATTAACGAAATGTTAGAAAAAGTAGGCAAGGAATCGCATTTTGTAGATGGGCTTCGGTATACAGACCAGGAAACTATGGACATTGTTCAAATGGTGCTTTGCGGCAAGGTTAATAAAAACCTGGTGGATACACTTGGGCGGCGCGGCGGCAGGGCACTTGGGCTTTGCGGGTTGGATGGCGGAATGCTGCGCGCAAGGCAGTATAAGCGGCCCGACGGCTCGGATATTGGCCTTGTAGGCGAAATTACAGACGTAGACCCGCGCCCCGTAACAGGCGCGTTAGAGCATGGATACATTCCTGTCATATCTACCGTGGCTCAAGGGACGGATGGAAACAGCGCGTACAATGTAAATGCCGACACGGCGGCAAGCAAAATTGCAATTGCTCTAAAGGCGGCAAAATTGATTTTACTCACAGATGTACGCGGGATACTTCGCAATCCAAAAGATGAAAATACGCTTATTCCCGAAGTTCACGTCAGCGAAGTTCCCGGGCTTATCAAAGACGGGATTATATCCGGCGGGATGATTCCCAAGCTTGATTGCTGTGTGGAATCTGTACGCAAAGGCGTTTCCGACGCACTGATTTTAGACGGACGTGTCCCGCACTCTATTTTAGAAGAAATGCTAACCGACGCAGGCGCGGGCACAATGATTTTACCATAGGAGGATATGATGACAAACCAGGATTTAATTAAGTCACACGACCAATATGTAATGGGTACGTACGGCAGGTTTCCAATTGCTGTTTCCCACGGTGTTGGTGCGCGGCTATACGATTTTGACGGTAAAGAATATATCGATTTTGCATCCGGAATAGGTGTAAATTCACTTGGGTACGGGAACGAAGCATGGGTACAGGCAATTGTACAACAGGCCTCCAAACTCGGTCACATGTCTAACCTGTATTACACAGAACCCGCCGCTAATGCAGCGGAAGCCATTTGTAAGCGCACAGGTTATTCAAAGGTGTTTTTCGCCAACTCCGGTGCGGAAAGTAACGAGGGTATTATCAAACTGGCCCGTAAATACAGCCGTGACAAATATGGGGCAGGGCGCAGTACGATTATTACACTGGAGGGGTCTTTTCACGGGCGTACGGTAACAACCCTTTCCGCAACGGGGCAGGACGTGTTTCATCAGCACTTTTTCCCGTTTACAGAGGGCTTTTGTCATGTGCCACAAGGGGATTTTGAAGCACTTAAAGCCGCGTGTTTAAAAAATGACGTGTGCGCAGTAATGCTGGAACTAATTCAGGGCGAAGGCGGTGTTGTGCCTTTAGATAAAACGTATGTAAAAAATGTAGCGGAATTTTGCCTAGAACAGGATATTCTGCTTATGATTGACGAAGTCCAAACCGGGGCAGGGCGAACCGGAAGTTTATTTGCCTACCAACAATATGAAATTACTCCCGACGCGGTAAGCTTTGCCAAAGGCATAGCGGGCGGCGTACCGTTTGGCGGCTTTTTTGTAAACGAGAAATGCAGCGGCGTATTAGTTCCGGGTACTCATGCCACAACTTTTGGTGGCAACCCTTTGGGGGCCGCAGCGGCAAATGTGGTACTTAGTACATTAACAGATGCAATGCTTGCGGAAATACGCGAAAAAGGAAAGTACATTCAAGAAAAAATACAGGCAATGAACAGCTCCTATGTAAAAGAAATCCGGGGGCTTGGGCTGATGATAGGTATTGTTTTGCAAAACATCCCCCACAGGAACCTGGTGGAAAAGCTAAACAGTGCTGGGCTTTTGACACTTGTGGCAGGCAGTGCGACACTTAGACTTTTGCCGCCGCTTACAATTGCGTATGACGAAATAGACGCAGGGCTTGCAATTTTGCAATCTGCGTTATGTGAATAGGAGGATACCATGAAAAAAGATTTACTCAAGCTTCTTGACTACTCCCGTACGGAAATTGAAGAGATTTTGAACCTTGCGGACCAATTGAAGTACGAACAAAAAAATGGAATTCCGCACAACTTTCCCAAGGGAAAGACTTTGGCAATGATATTTGAAAAAAATTCTACCAGAACCCGCGTATCTTTCGAGACAGGCATCTTTCAGCTTGGCGGGCACGGCATTTTCTTGTCAAGCAACACAAGCCAAATGGGCCGCGGCGAACCTATTTCTGATACAGCGCGTACACTTGCCCGTTACTGCGACTGTATTATGATTCGTACATTCGCCCACGAAACAGCAGAGGAACTGGCAAAATGGTCTGATGTACCTGTTATTAACGGCCTGACAGACCGTTACCACCCATGCCAGGTACTTGCAGACTTAATGACAATACGCGAACGCAAAAGCCGTCTTGCCGGGCTAAAATTATGCTACATCGGGGACGGCAATAATATGGCAAACTCTTTAATCGTTGGCGGGCTAAAGTGCGGAATGGATGTATCCGTTGCATGTCCCGAAGGCTACACACCGCACCAAGAAGCCCTGGATTTTGCCGCCACTGTAAAAGATGCAGAATTTACATTGGTAACAGACCCTAAAGCTGCTGCGAAAGATGCGGATGTTATTATCACCGATGTATGGGCAAGCATGGGCCAGGAGGATGAAAGTGAAAAACGGAGAATTGCGTTTAAAGGGTATCAAATAAATGACGAACTAATGTCATTGGCGGCACCGGGCTGCATGGTGCAGCACTGCCTGCCCGCGCACATAGGCGAAGAAATTACGGAAGCCGTGTTTGAAGCCCATGCGAATGAAATTTTTGATGAAGCAGAAAACCGCCTTCATGTACAGAAGGCGGTCATGGTTTTGTTAATGAGGGATTAAATTTAGAAAACGGCATTTACCCCTTGCGATTGTCACATAAGGTAAATGCCGTTTTTATATGGCGTGATTACGATCTTTTCATGGGCTTCTTCACAGGCGGGCGCATCTTTGCCTTATCCGCATTACTCGCGTTATCACGGGATTCTTTTTCTACTTTGCGCATTTCGTCCACGGTTTTCTCCTGCAGGCGGATGCCTTTGTAATCCCGTGGGGGGATAAACGTATCCGGGTTAGCAAAGCGTACTTTAGCCTTCTCAATTTCATTCTTGTATTGTGGCAGCCACCGGGCTTGGGCAATTAGCATTTCGTCTACCATCTGAAAAATTTCCGCAGGGGTACATACGGCACCTGTCAGCGGGTCCATAAGCATTGCCTGGCGGAGCAGTGTAATGTCGCCGCTTACTGCTGCTTCAACGGCCAGCCTTTGCACCCATGCAGACTGGGAACATACGGCGGCGGCACCAAGAGGCAAATCGCCAACCATAGGTATGTTTACGCCATTTGCGTCAATGTACCCGGGCACTTCCACTACGCACTCGCTGGGCAGGTTGGTTATGCAGCCATTGTTCATCACATTAAAGTGGCCCCGGTAACACTTGCCTGTTTCAAGGCCCTCAATAATGTAAGAGCCGTGTTCTTCGCTGCGGTCTTTTGGGTCAAAGCTGTAGGCAGGTTCTTTAATCCAGTTGGGGAAGTCTGTTTCAAACCAGTTGCGGCCCTCGCGGCATACGCGAAGGTAGCCGCCTGTTTCGCCGTTTATCCAAACCCCAAGGTCTATCCAGTTTTCTACTTCGCCCGGGCGTTTACGGTACCAGGCCACATATTCAGAAAGGTGTCCGTTAGATTCCGTGGAATAATATCCGAAGTTGCGCAGCATATCTATGCGCACTTTTTCTGTTTGGGCAAGGGTCTCGTTGCTCTCATAGGCTTCAAGTAATTTTGGCAGCAAGTCTTCACCGTTGTGTTTTACGGAAATGTACCAGGTTTGGTGGTTGATTCCCGCGCAGATAATGTCAACTTCGTGTTTTTTTAGGCCAAAGGCGTGAGCAATTTGATGATGCCCGCCTTGTACGCCGTGGCAAAGGCCTATTGTGTTTACGCCGCCGTACTTATTTGCTGCCCAGGTTATCATTGCGTTGGGGTTGGCGTAGTTAAGCATTATCGCGCCGGGTTTTGCCACTTCGCGGATATCTTTACATACTTCCAATATTTCCGCTACGCCCCGCTGGCCGTACATAATGCCGCCTGCGCAAAGGGTGTCGCCAACGCATTGGTCGATACCGTATTTTAGCGGAATTTCGATGTCTGTCTCAAAAGCTTCCAGCATACCGTGGCGGAAGCAGCAGATAATGTATTTCGCGTCTTTAAAAGCTTCCCGGCGGTTTAAAGTGGAATGAATTTTGATGTTTACGCCGTTTTCGTCAAGGTCCCGCTGGCACAGCTGGGTTACCATGTCCAAGTTGTGTTGGTTTATATCCATGAAGGATACTTCTATATTGCGTAATTGCGGTACCGTCATAATGTCTGCCAACAGACGGCGTGTAAAACCGACGCTTCCCGCGCCTACAAATGCGATTTTGAATGACATTTTGCATCTCTCCTTTGCTTAATGGGGCTCTGCCCCAAACCCCGCCGCTACAGCGGGCAAAGCCCGCTTCCGCTTCGCTTGTATTTTGTATATTGCGGATATTAACCTCCATGGCCGTACTTCTTGTACTTCCGCGCCGCGTCGTAAAGGGCGGCGGCGTTTTGCAGCGGAACATCCTGGCCTAACTCTATGGAAAGCCCCAGCCCGCCTTCGGGCATATAGAATGCTTCAATGCATTCCCTCACATGGTCATCCAGTTGTGACGGCGTTGCAAATGGGAACAGTTGGCGGTCCAGGTCCAGGTTAATGGGCAGTTTGCCTTTGCATGTGCGTACTAGATTGTCCAGGCCGTTGGCCCTGTACTGCGGGTTTAGCATTGTTACGCCGCACTCGATTAAATCCGGTATAATTTCGTAAATCATGCCGTCTGTGTGCATGTAAACCAGTTTACCGGCTTTATGAACCATGTCGTACATTTTTTTGTAACAAGGTTTCAAATATTTCCGCCATTTTTCTGCGCCAATGGCAAGGCCCGTTTGCATACCAAGGTCATCCCCAAAACCCATATACTCCCCGGCGCGGGGCAGTGCGTACTCAATTTGCCTGCAGTTGTAATCCAGCACTTTGTCGATAAGAATTTGCAGCTCGTCACACTCTTCTGCAAAATCCATCATAACCTCTTCAAAACCGCGAAGGTCAAGCAGGCGCAAGTACATAAAACCGTGGGGCAGGCTGCCGTTTGTGTTGTTTGGGATTTCCAACGTCAAAATATCTTCCCGCGTGGGAACGGGGTGGCCCGTAACAATGGACTCCATCCCTTCCTCTATGTTGGTCCACACACAGCCCCATTCGTCTGTAAAGTTACCAAATTTGTATGACGCGGGCATTATGGCCTGTAGGTTGTTAAGGTCCGGTATGTGGGGGATAAAATCCGGGTACTCTTTGGCGAAGCGTACCATTTCCTGGCCGTAGTGTTTCCACATGGCCGGTAACTGCCAGGTTGAAATAGGTATTTCTTCTGGGTAGTTGTAGGTCATAGCTTTATACAGCAAATTTGACATATATTTGTTCTCCTTCCGGTATGTACGTTTGGGCGTTGTCTTATATTTATGGATAGTGTACACTATGTTTATCACAGATGCAAAACAAATAAATGAGAAAGCGGTGGAAATACTGTGTTAAATAATTTTCCTTGGGAAGCAGATGTGCCGGAAAACAGCGCGGCACTATGGTTTTTAGGCCAGGCGGGATACTATATGAAAGCCTGCGGCCAAACAATTCTTATCGACCCGTACCTTACGGACAGTGTTGGTAAAGCCGCGCCGTTATTTTCACGGGCGTACCCGCCTCCGGTTAGCCCGGCAGAAGTTAAAGCCGATATTTTCATCGTCACCCACGACCATACAGACCATTTAGACCCGGAAACTATCGAAGCTTACGCCTACAAAGATACAACAATGTTTGTGGCCCCGCGCCATGCGGCAAAAAGGCTGGCCACACTTGGCGTAAAAAACATAACTGTCATAGATCACGGCGACAGCGCAGTAATTAGCGGCGTAAAAATAACAGGCGTTTTCGCGCTGGCAACAGGCGCGGACACTGTTGACACCTGCGGGTACTTGGTTACATTCCCCAACGGTAAAACGGTGTACCACACCGCAGACACAGCCTACTGCCAACTGCTTTTGGACGCCGCACCAAAAGACGTTGACGTACTGCTAACCTGCATAAATGGCAAATGGGGCAACCTTAACATTGCCCAAGCAATAGAACTTACGAAGGCCGTTAACCCCAAGTACGCGATACCCAACCACTACGATGTAATGGCACTAAACGCAGAAAATCCGGAGAGCTTTAGATTTTTTTGCAAAAACGCGGGTGTTAAGTCGGAAGTGGCAGTTTTGCAAACGATGGAGGCGTTTACCTGGTGATGAGAATTATTCCCAGCGACCCCCTGATATCAGGGGGTGGAGCCACCACCAAAACATATTTGTTTTCTGTAGCCTATGCGCACCCAAAAACACGGCGGGGCATAATTAACTTTATGCTGCGCAAGAAAGGATTGCGCACAATTGTTTCCGTCCGTAATTGCGACAAACTTTCTGATACACTTCTTACCTTCCCACCAAAAATGATTGAACAACTGGACAAGACAAACGCCTGTATAAACATTGAAACTCCAGGTAAATGCATGGCTAAATGTAAAGGATATGATTTTTACATTGGGGAGACCCATTATCAAAAATGTAAATTCGGCTGTTTCCAGTTTGATGTGGATGAAGAAAGTATCCCGTTCTTGTTGGAGCTGCTTAAACGTGAGCTTGAGGAAAGGCGCGCGGAGTAACAGATGATTTACAACAATATACACAAGGGTATTTTCAAAAATCGCCCAAACCGCTTTATTGCGGAAGTTGAAATTGATGGCAAGGTAGAAATATGCCACGTGAAAAACACTGGGCGGTGCAAGGAATTACTCATTTCCGGTGCTACGGTATATGCCAACTACGCCGACAATCCATCCCGTGCTACAAAATATGATTTGATTGCGGTGGATAAAGGCGATTTAATAATAAACATGGACAGTTACGCCCCTAACATAGCCTTTGGAGAATATTTGCAGCAAGGAAAATTTTTTGAAAATGTTACGCTTATCAAACCAGAAGCAAAATACGGTGCATCAAGGTTTGATTTTTATGTAGAAACCGCCAGAAGCAAGGCTTTCATTGAAGTTAAAGGCGTAACCCTTGAAGAAAACGGTATAGCCATGTTCCCCGATGCACCTACCGAGCGCGGAATAAAGCATCTTAACGAATTAGCGGCTTGTATAACTGACGGCCACGATGCTTATGTTGTTTTTGTCGTACAGATGAAGGGCATAAAGCATTTTACACCAAACTATAAAACCCATGCTGCATTTGGAGAAACCCTTAGCAAAGTTATGAGCATGGGTGTTAATGCAATGGCCTTTGATTGCGAGATCACAGCTGAGAAAATGGAAATAAATAATCGTGTGCCAATAAAACCATAGGAGTTCAAGAATTCAGGTTATGATGTTGGGGATATAGAAAGTCCTATAAAGTCTAAATCAATTGCAAAATGGCACTGCACCACTCTCTCCAATCAACAACAAATCCTCACGCGTCTTGGACAATTCATACAGATGCTGGGTAAATCCGCTGATAGAAAAAAGTACAAACTTCTCTCGGCGGCTTTCTTTTTTCCATGGTACAAACTCTTTTTTTCGTAGCAAGTCATAAAACACATCCGTATCCATTGGTTGGTTACGGTATTTGCATTCTGCGAAAATAATATCCTCACCGGTGCTGTGAAAAGCCACAATGTCAATTTCTTCTTTGCTGTTCCACCAACGGCCGATTTTGTTAAAATACAATTTACGGGCAATATTAAGCCGCCAAAGCTCGTAACGGCAGACATATTCATATATATGCGCCACATGGTTGTCTATAAAGTTAGCTTTGATTTTTTCCAGAACAAAGTCGGATTGCCCAATTTCCAAGTTGCTTAATTCTGGATACACAAAGCGAAACCAAAAACGCAGGAAATTGTCCTTTATTTGATACAGGCTCATTTTACTTTTCTC
>WQTQ01000223.1 GCA_009786175.1 Bacillota bacterium
GACAACTGGGGCACGGGCATACTCTTCGGCATTTTTGGCCAGGACAAAATGCGCTACCGTATAGACGTTTTCAACAACATTGTAAAACGTAACGGCCACGGAGGGCCAAATTTCCCCAAGGGCGATTATTTTTGGATTACCGGCGGGCTGTGTCTGCTGTCTGCCCAAACATCCGACTGCAACATTTACAACAACATTTTTGAAGATAACAAAGGCTTTGACATTGGCTATGACGGCCCGCGTTTTATGGAAAACAGCAAAGAAGGGCATGACATTACCGATGTGCTAAAGGAAAAACGAATCAAGATTTTTGACAATCTGATTCTTACAACCGGCGAACTGCCACAGTACCCTATCAAAACCAATTATGAAAACAGCACATTGTACGGGCTGTAAGCCGAGGTGAAACTGACATGACAAAAATAGGTATTGTAGGTGCGCGGGGCCTTTCGTTTATGACGGCATTCCGGGACATTGAAGGTGTGCAAGTTACGGCCCTGTGCGACATCGACAACGATCTGCTTCAAAGCCAGTCAGACAAGTACAATATTCCCCACAGGTACAGGGTCTACGAAGACATGCTAATGGCAGACATCGACGCGGTAATTGTGGCAACGCCAATGCAATTTCATGTGCAGCAGTCTATCCGGGCCCTACACGCGGGCAAGCACGTGCTAAGCGAGGTTACCGCCGGTGTTTCCTTCGACGAACTGTTCTGGCTGGTGGAAGAAGTAGAAAAAAGCGGCAAAGTCTACATGATGGCAGAAAATTATTTGTACATCCCCAAAGTCCGGCAGGTTTTGGCCATGGCCAAGGCAGGCCTTTTTGGCGACCCCTATTACGGTGAAGGAGAATATCTCCACAATTTATCAAATATCATGATTTACCCGGACGGCACACCTTCCTGGCGCAACTGGGTTCAGCTTGGTGTGCGCGGCTTATTCTACCCCACCCATTCCCTGGGGCCTATAATGAAATGGTTTGGGGACGATGCCATAGATTTTTTAGTGGCTTTGGGCAGCGGCTGGCACACGGAAAGCAAGTTCCGCCAAGAGGACACTTCCGTTGGGCTGCTGCAAATGAAATCCGGCAAATTAATCCGCCTGCGCGTAGACTGCATTTCCCGCAGACCACACGCCATGACAAATTACACGCTGCAAGGCACTAAAGGCGCGTACGAGTCCGGTCGCCCTTCCGGCCAAGACATGGTTTATATCGGCAAAGAAGGGGATGACCCGGACAAGGCCGCATGGGAACCGTTGTCAAATTACGCCCACTACCTGCCCGACCGTTATAAAAACGTCACCGACAGGATACTGCAGGCAGGCCACGGCGGAGGCGATTACTTTATTATCCAAGATTTCCTGGACGCAATTGACGGTAAATGCAAACCCGCCATAGACGTGTATGAGGCTTGTGAATGGACCGCCGTGGGTCTTATGTCTGCCCTAAGCGTAGCCAACAAGGGCAAGGCAATAGATATGCCAAATTTCCGTTCCGGGCAGAAGAAGGACAAATTTCTAACAATGTAAAGGAGATGACAGCATGGCAACAAAAAAAATTAAAGCCGCCCTTATCGGCAGCGGCGCAATCAGCAAAACCTATTTGAACAACCTTATCAATTCGTTCCACATAATTGACATGGTGGGCTGTTCCGACATTATCCCGGAACGTTCCGCGGCACGGGCAGCGGAATTTGGCATACGGGATATGACCAACGAAGAAATTTTGAACGACAAGGAAATTGAAATTGTTGTAAACACCACCTATCCCCTTTCCCATTACGAAGTTACAAAGGCCGCTTTGCTTGCGGGCAAACATGTTTATACAGAAAAAATGCTGGCCGTTACCTTAGAGGAAGGCAAAGAGCTGGTAGCCCTTGCAAAGTCCAAAAACCTGCACCTTACCATCGCGCCGGACACATTTTTGGGCGGCGGCTGGCAAACAGTGCGCAATGTCATTGATACCGGCATGATAGGCAACCCAATTACAGCCTCCGGCATATGCATTAGGGCCTACCACGATACAGGCGAAACCCTTGCCGACAGAAAAGGCTTCGTATTCAGCCCCGGCGGCGGCATACCCTTTGACATGGGCGGGTATTACCTGCATGCCTTCATAAATTTATTTGGCCCCATAAAGCGAGTTTCCGGGTTTGTGCAAACAAGAAACCCGATTAGAAAATACGTAAACCCACGCCACCCAAAGTATGGCGAGTCATACACAATCGACTCCCCCAACACAATTGTTGGCGCGCTGGAGTTTGAAAACGGCGCGTACGTAACACTTACCATCACGTCGGAAGCGTCACTGTTTACAACACCAACGTTTGTAATTCACGGTACAGAAGGCATTCTCACCTGCTTCGACCCTAACGATTTTAACGGCGAAGTACAACTGCAGAGGGATTACGGCGGGCCAAAGGCTGTTTCCCTGCTTCACGGGTACACAGATGACAAAAGGGGCATAGCCGTAGCCGATATGGCCTACGCCATAAAAAATAACCGCAGGCCAAGGGCCCATTATGACATGGGTTACCATGCGTTTGAAGCCATTCACGGCATTATAAAAAGCTGTGACACCGGGCAGGTCTATGTAATGGAATCTACCTGCCAAAGGCCGCGGCCAATCCCAATCGGGCAGTTAAACGGCAGCGCGCAGGAAACATTTTTGGACAACTAAGGAGGAGAATATATGAAAGCAGGATGGATTGGGTTCCCACGTAAAGGCGACGATTTTTGGGAGTCGCTGGAACTATACGCAAAAATGGGGTACAAGGGCATGGAAGGCGGCGAAGCACTGCTGGGCAAAGGAAACGATGACGAAAACATCGCCCGTTTTCACGACCTTGGCCTTACAGTTTTAACCGTGTCAACCTCTGTTGATGAACTTAAAAAAGGTACAGAGGCCGTAATTGAACGGGCAAAGCTTTTGCAAACAAACCGCGCCACAATTTGGGCCAGCCCCGCAATGTACAGCGACCTTCCGCCAAAAGCAGACTTTTACGCAGAAATTGAAGCGATGGAAACTGCCGCCGCGGCAATGGCAAAGGAAAATATTCAACTTTGCTACCACAACCACGAAAAAGAATTTCAGCGGTGCTACAACAACGTAATGATACTGGACCACATGGTATTAAACACTCGGCATTTGAAAATTGAACTTGACGTAATGTGGGCCACCTGGGCAAAAATGGACCCCATCGCGCTGTTAAAACGGTACGACAACCGTATTGCGGCGGTGCATATAAAAGATTGCATCGGCACACCGTCTTACGAAGAAAAGCCCGACAACCAGCCGACATTTACAGCCCTTGGCACAGGCCTGGTAGATATCCGCGGCGTACTGCAATGTATGCACGAACTAGAACACGAATGGGTTGTGTACGAACAGGATAACATGCGGAACTTGTCCGCCAACCAGTCTATGGCACTAAGCTACCTGTACATGAAAGAAACAGGATTGGTGGAGTAATGCATCAACTATACATGGTACGGAACAACGACCCGGTGAGCGCGATAACCTTCCCGGTGGGATACTTTATGCGGTCTTACCAAGAAGGTGACGGGCCGGACTGGTGCGAATGCTGCATAGAAGGCAGCCTTGGCATTGATGAAATAAGCGAAGAGCTGTTTAATAAAAAAATGCTGAACGATGAATCCGTCAACCCGGCAAACATCTTTTTCCTAATATCCCCATGCGGCGAAATAGCCGGGACAATTACCTACGACTACGCCCCTCAGGAAGACACCGGAACCATACACATGGTAGGCATCAAAAAAAAGTATCAAGGCCGCGGGCTGGCACTGCCAATGCAGCTGTACGCCGTGCAAAAAATATTGGAAGACGGCAAGACAAAGATTGACCTTACAACGGACGACTGGCGGCTTCCGGCAATTAAGACGTATCTGAACGCCGGGTTTAAGCCTGTTTACCATCATCCGGATATGGAAGAGCGATGGCAGAAGGTAATGGAGCAGCTATACTACCCCCTGATATCAAAAGTAATATCAGGGGGTAATTTTACCGATACGATGGAGGTCGAAAATACCGAAAACGGCTGCGGCAAAGGCGGCGACAGATACATCTTAAACACCCGCTTTGCAGTAGAAGATGTTTTTGAAAAAAACTTAAGCAGCGACCGCCTGAAAAATGCACAGGCTCTGTTTGCTTTTTTTAAAGCAAATGGCATAACACCCGAAACAATTGACAGCGATTGTTGGAATTACAAAGGAAATGGCCTGTTTGTTATTCACGCATATGGGGATGATGACAACAATTGGTTTATGTACGGAAACTTGGATACATGGGAAAAGTATCCGATAACCGACGGGATGAAGGAGTTTATCTGGGAGAACATCAGATTGTGCACCGGCCAGTGCGGCTGCCCTAACTGGCCCCGGGGAGGGAACCGGATGGTTTTTGGAAAAGAGTTTAAAAGTGTTTGTTCTTCGGTGTTTTTCTTTCAAAACCCTGAAGGTGAAACTTTGGAAAACATAAAAAAGCTGGTGTTGTTGGCAAAAAACAATATTGATAACCGTTAGATATTTCCAACTTCCAAACCTATTGCAAAAATATTACAACAATGGTATTATCCTTTTATAATCCGCTAGGGGTGCTTGTGTAGACAAACTTCGTTTGCTGCCGGGCTGAGAATAACCCTTTGTACCTGCTCCGAGTAATGTCGGCGAAGGAAAGCGTTAAACATTCAAAAAATGTTAAACCCTCCTAATGGATTTGCGAAAATAATAATTCATTAGGAGGATTTTTTATGTCATTTTCAAAATCAAAAGTTGTAAAGTTGCTTGTATTAACTGCCTTGGTAATTGCCTTGCTTGGGTTATTCGCTTGCAGCGGCAATTCCCCTGCTTCAAGTAATGAAAACGGATTACCCGCCACCCTATACATGGCTATTTTAATCGACGACGGCAACATAGAGCAGGAGCATGCATTTGAAGAATTCCGTATTGCCATGGAAAAATATATTGACATTCCCGTGGAAATGGTTACAGATTTGACCCACTTGGTTGGCATCGAAGCCATGCGCGCAGGCAACTTGCATCTTATGTGGGGTTCGCCGTTTGTGTACTTACTGGCACAACAGACCATGGATGTAGAAAGGCTTGTTGTTACTAACAGCCCCAACGTAATAAACAAGACTGTTTTTATAACCGGTCAAGACGATATTCATAGCTTGGACGACCTTGAAGGGCGCACATTCGGCTTTGTTACACCTGCGTCCGCATCAGGCTTTTTGTATCCTATGTACTACTTGATAAACCGATACGGCCTTAGCCGCGACGAAGTTCTTACGCCGGGTATGCTGTTTAGCGAAGTAATATTTTCCGGCAGCAATAACGCAAGCATTGTTGGTGCCGCTCATGGGGACTTTGACGGCGCGGCAGTTGGATATATTCAATTTAACAGAGCTATAGATTCGGGGGCAATTTCTGCAGCTGCTGCCAGAATTTTAGGATATACTCCCAGCATTCCCTTCCCCGGGTATATAGCAAGAACCGATTTGCCGGAAGAATTGCGTAGGCAAATTCAAAGTTTTCTTGTAAACTGGGATAACAATGAATATTCTGTTGCCCGCTGGAACGACGCGGATGTGCGATACGCCATACCGGACCCTGCTGAAATCGAATATTTACGGTCTATGGTAGAAATTTTGGATATTGATTTGGAAGAGCAAGGATAAAAATTGCTAAAAGGATGTGCTGCCGTGAGTTCCCTTCTCACTATTCGTAATTTAACAAAAACCTATGACGGCAAAAATTTTGTCCTTCACGGGATAAACATGTCCGTACAGCAAGGGGAGCTTGTGGCGGTTGTAGGCCCTTCCGGTGCGGGTAAATCCACATTAATACGGTGCATAAACCGCATGGTAGAGCCAACATCCGGGGAAGTTATTTTTGACCAAACAAACGTGGAAAAAGCCAGCGGGCGCGAGTTAAGAAAAATCCGCGCCCGCATTGGCATGATTTTTCAGCACTATAACTTAATTGCCCGTACTAACGTAAAAAACAATGTGCTGCACGGCAGGCTGGGTGAAACCCCATTTTACAAAAGCATTTTGGGACTGTATTCCAAAGCGGATAAACTGGAAGCGGAAGAGCTGCTTAAAACTGTTGGGCTTGAAGGGCATATGTATCAAAAAGCAAGGACCCTCTCCGGCGGTCAAATGCAGCGTGTGGGCATCTGCCGCGCGCTTATGCAGCACCCAAAGCTGCTGCTTGCGGACGAACCAATCGCGTCATTAGACCCGGCGTCTGCCACAACTGTAATGGAACATATACAAACAGTAACCCGCCAACGGGGGCTTGCTTGTATTGTAAATTTGCACCAGGTAGATTTCGCAAAAAAATACGCCACACGGATTATTGGCATGAAACACGGAAATATCGTGTTTGACGGCAAGGCGGAAGACCTTACAGAAGATATGATTTCGTATATTTACGAAGGCGATGATAACAATAATGACTCCGTAAAAAACGCGCCCCCGGTTGACTCGAAAATCGAGTCAACTGAAAAAACTTCAATTTTAAAAGCAAAAATTTTTTTCACACGCCCACAGTTCCTTCTTGCCACCCTTGCGGCAATTATTTTTATGTCGTTTTTCTATCTGCAGGTAAACCCCGTAAATGTATTCGCATCATTCCCAAGCTTTTTCCGTTTTTTAAACAATAATTTCCTGCCACCTAATTTTACCGGGATAACCGCGCAATTGCCAATTGTGCGGCGTACTTTGCTTTTTGCCGTTGTGGGCACTTACATATCCGCTTTTATAGCGTTCTTTTTTGGGCTTTTAATGGCCCGGGAAACAAACCCATTCCCGCCTATACGGGGGACGGTGCGTTTTTTTGTATCATTTCTGCGTAATGTGCCGCTGCTGGTTTGGGGAACAGTGCTGGTGTTCATATTTGGCATAGGGTCGTTGCTGGGGGTTGTGACATTAGTCTTGGCCACATTGGGCTTTTTGGCGCGCTCTTATGCAGACTCTATTGATGAAATTGCAGGCACTAAACTGGAGGCCCTTCGGGCAAACGGCGCAGGGTACTGGCAGGTTATGTTCCACGGGCTAATCCCGGAATTTATCCCGGCCTGGATAAACTGGACACTCTTTTCATTTGAAATTAACATCCGTGCGTCAGCAATTTTAGGGATGGTTGGCGCAGGGGGTCTTGGGCTGCTTATTCAAACGAATTTAGATTTACGCAGTTTCCGCCGCGCCATGGCGTTGGTTCTAATTTTGGTTGCAATGGTGCTTGTTACAGAAATTTTGGTGAATACTATTCGCAAACTTATGGAAAAACAAAACAACGTGCAGTTGCCGCCTTTGCTGGATAAACTTTACGGCGTGTCAATAACTGCCATGCTTGTTGTAATATTTTTTGCGTCTGCCCGTTCGCTGGAGCTTAATTTTACTCTGTTCGCCACAAGGTTTATGGCCAACGTGGGTACAGTCGTGCCTCGCCTTGTGGCTTTTAACCCAAGCGCGCTGCCGGAAATTTTCCACCAATTGTTTGTCTCTATTATCATTGGCATCTGCGCCCTTACCATTGGCACTGTGGTTTCCATGGTACTTGCCTTCCTTGCGGCGGGCAACATCACACCATGGAAACCTTTAAGCTGGGCAATAAAAGGGGTAATCAGTGTTATAAGGGCTGTACCGTCACTGGTGCTTATTCTTATGGTGGTGGCAAGCCTTGGCTTTGGGTACACCACCGCCGTAGTGGGGCTGATGTTTTCGTCTGTAGGGTATTTGACAAAGGCATTTATCGCCAGCATCGAAGAGCAGGATTTTGGCATTATTGAGGCCATGCGGGCAACCGGGGCAAACCGTTTTCAAGTTATTGTTCATGGGTTACTTCCAAGCTGTACCACTGCGTTTATTTCGTGGATATCCATCCGTTTGGAGAGTAATATTTCAGACTCCATATCCATTGGTATAGTTGGCGCGGGCGGTGTCGGGATGCTTATTGCACGGGCCAATAGGCAGCTTAATTTCCCAAATTTGACTACAATAATTTTAGTAATTTTTGCGGCGATGCTTGTTATTGAGTTTGGAACGGGTAAGCTGAGAAAGAAACTTGCGGGATAGTTGTAACTTTTACACGTATATCAAACACACATTTAGGCTAGGATAAAACCAACAGAATTTTAGCCGGGGGTGTTGCTATGCGCCAGAAGCATAAAATATGTAAATTTCTTGTATTCGTGTTTGTAGCTATTTTCATCGGCTATTGCGCCGGCAGCATCGCTTTTCTTGTCCGCTTCCCAAGCGAAATACGCCTTACGGAATTCGCTTCTCACAAACTAACCATAGGCTTGCCCCTTCGCACCACATTCCATAGCGAGACAGCCGCCGTAGCAAAGGTAAACAACGTACCGGTAACGGAAAACTTTAGCATACGTGCAAGAAGGCCGCTAATTATACAAACCGACAGCACAGGCACGGCAGAAATGACAGTGGCTGCATTTGGTGTGCCAATCCGTCGTATTACACTGGACGTTGTGCCGGACATAAAAGTTATACCACTTGGTACAGCAATTGGCGTACGCATAAACACAGACGGTGTAATGGTGCTGGGCATGGGCAGCTTCCTGGGGGAAGACGGCAATGTACACCGCCCAAGTGACGGCATTCTTAGGGCAGGCGATTTACTTTTTAAAGCCAACGGCACAAAAATTACAAGTAAGGAAGCCCTAAGTACCATTGTAGCCAAAAGCGAAGGGGACGTAAAAATATTTTTGCGGCGTGAGGGCAACGAGGTGGAAGTCACATTATCTCCCGCAACAGCCGCCACAGACGGCATACGGCGCATTGGTGCATGGGTGCGGGATTCTACAAAGGGCATAGGCACCCTAACTTACTTCAACCCGCGCACAGGTACTTTTGGTGCCCTTGGGCACGGGATAATGGATGTGGACACAAAAAAACTGATGTCCGTGAAAAGCGGTATAATTATGCCGTCTACGGTAACATCAGTTAAAAGAGGTTTGCGGGGCGCACCCGGCGAACTTGAAGGGGTAGTTGATACAAGCCGTGTACTTGGACAAATATCAAGCAACAACCCCAGCGGCATTTACGGCAAATTAGACAAAGCCGCAAAAGCGGAAATAATTACACGGGAACCTATTCCCATTGCCCTGCGCACCCACATAAAAGAAGGGTCGGCGACAATATTAACAAGTGTCTCCGGCAAAAATGTAAAAGAGTACGAAATTTATATCGAAAATGTTAACCGCTTCACCACAGACGAGACAAAGGGCATGGTAATCCGCATTACAGACCCGGAGTTGCTGCAAATAACAGGCGGCATCGTACAAGGCATGAGCGGAAGCCCTATTTTACAAAATGGCAGGTTAATTGGTGCAATTACTCACGTGTTTGTACAAGACCCCACAAAAGGGTACGGGATTTTTATCGAAAATATGATTCAGCCCGAGAATCATTCCCCATGTTTCCGTTTTACAGAATTATAATAAGAAATGGCAAGCCCAAACTCTTCCTGAGAAAAATCCGGCCATAATAAATCCGAAAAATACCACTCGGCGTAAATCGTTTGCCATGGTAAAAAGTTGCTCGTCCTGCGGTTTTCGACCCCGCCGGTACGGATTACAAGGTCAATATCCGGGGTACCTGTGGTGTCCAAACAGCTTTCAAATCTTTCTTCTGTAATGTCATTTATGCCAATAAAGCCGCTTTTAACCTTGGCGGCTATTTTTTTTGCGGCGCGTACAATTTCGTCACGGCCACCATAGCTTAAAGCAATTTGCACCATAAGCTTTGTACAATGGACCGTCGCCGTTTCTATCCCCTCGATAATAGACAAAATCCGCCTGTCAAACCGGCTTCTGTCGCCAATAATAACTATTTTTATGCCCTTTTCCGCGCAATTTGCCTTTTCTTCCAAGAAATATTTTTCCATCAGGCCAAACAGGTGACGCACTTCACGTTCGTTCCGCTTCCAATTTTCCGTAGAGAAAGCGTAAACCGTCAAATAAGGCACACCTTCTTGCAGGCACCATTCGCATAAATGCCCAAACGTTTCCGCACCGTTGTCATGGCCCCGATGCAATTCAAAGGCATGAGCGCGGGCCCAACGTCTATTTCCATCCATAATAACGCCTATGTGGTTGATTGCCATTTTAAGTCTCCTCGCTTTTAATACTCGCGTGTAGTTAGGTACGACACAAGCCCTCTTAATAGAGCTTTACATTCGTCGTTTACTTGCGAACCATTTATTAAATCCAAACTATTCCCAGATAACCGGGCTATTTCGTCTTCTGCAAATTTTTTCGCACCGGTAACTGTGAATATCTCCCGCACAGTTTCCAAGTCTGACTGTGCTGCGTCCTGCTTGCCATAGAGCAAGTTCAATATGCTTCTTTGCTGCAAAGACGCGTGTTTGTACGCATACCCGTAAACCAGGGTCTGTTTCTTCTCAACCATGTCAGAAATGGCGGGCTTCCCCAAAGCTTCATCACTTGCGTACATGCCCAGCAAATCGTCTTTTATTTGAAACGCAATGCCAATGGGCAACGCAATATCCCTAAGCTCGTTTATAAGGCATTCATCTGCGCCGCCACAAATTGCACCTATCATCAGCGGTCCCGCAATAGTATACCACGCAGTTTTAGACCGATAAATTTCATATACCGCGGCCATGTAACCGTCATAATTGTCTTCCAACGAAATTTGTTCTACAGGAAGGGTCACATCCATTATCTCGCCTTCCAAGGTTATTAGTTGAATTTCTGAAAACTGACGAAATATCCGTATTTTTGCAGTGTTATCTATGTTGTTTGCGTTTGCCAGCAAGTTGTTTGCCAGAAACAATCCGTAATCCCCCACGCATAACGCCTGCGAAATACCAAAATGCTTCGCGCTTTCCTTATCACTTCCACCTGCAAGCTGCGCATCGCGGCTTTTCGCATGGATTGTCTTTCTGCCGCGGCGGGCTTCGCTTCTGTCAATTACATCATCGTGGATAAGAATGGCAGTTTGAAACAGTTCATACGCCATAGCCGCCGGTAAAAAATTAACCGATTCATCAGATGCCGCTTTTTCACCCAAACGTATCATGGCACCGCGAATGCGCTTACCGTCACGGTTTTGCTCGTGTAACTCCCGCACAGCCTCATACACGAACGGTTTGTCTGCGCAGGCTTTAATTACGTTTTCCATTTCATTGTTTGTGTATCTGTCAATCTCCTGTTTCGATTCCGCCAAAAACGCCGCAAAATTCAGATATTCATGTATTTCATCAACAATTTCTGCCGGTGCAGACGCACTGCCTACCAGCCCAACATATGCTGTGTGCAAGTTTTTTACCTCCATTGCCAGTAACTCTCCTAAACATGACACGAAAATCGTATTGTCACAGACTTTACGGCATGTATTGTAAAGCTCAATTGAATTCGCACTTTTTTTATCACCGACAATAATCATTATGTCTACACATGCGGCCAATTCTGCGGATTTTTCGCACTTAACTTTTGTCGCGCTGCACAATGTATCATGAATTTCGGCCGACGGGCAAATCTTAAGAACAAGCTCTACAGCCTTGTTCCACCAATCACGCTTACAAGTAGTTTGCCCAACTACACAAACAGGCAAGCCACAGTTTATGTTTTGTAAATCCGCTTCAGTCTCCAAAATTACCGCGTTATCACACCAACCACGTATGCCAACTACTTCCGGGTGGCTCTTCTGCCCTATGATAATCACATTTTTGTCAGTAGTCTCCACAATTTTGTGGGTCTTTTTTATTTTTACGCACGTACAGTCTTCAATAATCGCGTCTTTGGTCTGCAAACTCTCATAAACAGCACGGGGAACACCATGGGCACGGATAATTACAGTCGCTCCCGGCTCAATATCATTAATATTATCCGTTACTAAAAATCCCTTTTCAATATATTTAGACATTACATGGCTATTGTTTACCAAATCCCCATACAGGTAAACCTTTTGGCCATTTTGGATATGTCTATATTTGCCATCCGCCCTGTTAACCGCCGTTTGAACCCCATGACAAAATCCGGATTCCTTTATTGTTAAAATAATAACCCTCACCGCCTTATAAAATGTCAGGTTTTTGGTTAACTATACCATAATGACATAAAAGTGAACAGTGCAATATGTTTCGCATTGCACGAACACATTTACAAATTCTCAATTTTATGTAAAGCATATCTTTTCTCCTTGCTAATTTAGACAAAATATGCTATAACCTTGATTATATTCACAGTGACAAATATTGTTGGGGGGACAACTTTATGGCACAAGAAAGTAATTCTGCCAATATAAGGTTCTACGTACACGTTGTAATTGGACTATTCATGATGTTTGCCTTTGCCCGCGTTTTTTCACCTTTAGGATCGCTTACGCCTGTTGGTATGCAAATTGTAGGTGTATTTGTGGGTGCCGTGTGGCTTTGGTGCTTTGTTGGCTTTTTATGGCCAAGCCTAATTGCTCTTGTGGCTTTCGGCTTTACGGATTATGCAAGTTTTGGACAGGTTGTAACAACAGCATTTGGTAATCAAGTTCCGGCTCTGTTGCTTTTTTCTATGATTCTATTTGGTTCGCCACAGCATGTTGGCTCAACAGATTACATTACCAGATGGTTTTTAACAAGGAAAATATCTAACAACAGACCTTTTGTATTCAGCTTTGTGTTTATTTTTGCAACCTACGCGCTTTCCGTAGCCGTAAATGTAACGCCATCGCTAATACTAATGTGGACTGTACTTCATTCCGTTTTAAAAGAGCTTAACTACAAACCCGGAGACAAATACAGCACGCTTATGGTTATCGGCACATTTTTAGGTGCCATATCCGGGCAAGCGTCACTACCGTTTACAGGCTCTACCCTCGCAATTTTAAATGTTTTTGAAACAGCGTCAGGTATTGCAATGCCCATACCCGAATATATGCTCCTTGGGTTTATATTCTCCGTTACCGTTTTCGTAATTTACTGCTTATTTATGAAGTTTGTATTTAGGCCGGATGTAAGCAACATAGCAAACATTAACATCGAAATATTTAACAAAAATCCGCTGCCACCTATGAGTACGTTACAAAAAGCAAACTTTTTTGGGATGCTTAGCTTCGTATTCCTAGTACTTTTACCCAGCTTTTTACCGGACAATTTTATTGTAACAGAGCTGCTCAACAATCTGGGGCCACTTGGAATTGCCATACTTGTAACCGGTGTTATGTGTGTACTAAAAGCTGACGGTAAGCCTGTTCTAGATTTTAGGGCTGTTGCGGCTAAAAGCATGAACTGGGAAATATACATTATGGTGGCGGCGGCAATTACACTGTCCGGTGCGCTAACACACCCATCCACCGGTGTTACAGACATGATGATCGCCGCGTTTAACCCGGTACTGGGTGGGCATTCAGCTATTGTATTCTTCATTATTATGTTGCTAATCAGCATTGTTGCCACAAGTTTCGCCATGAATATGATAGTGGGCATTACACTTATGCCGGTACTTGTTACATTTGGCGTAACCGCAGGGGCAAACCTTCCGGCTGTAGCGGCTTCATCCATATTGTTGCTGCATTACGCAATTATACTGCCATCTGCATCAGCTTTTGCCGCCATGTTATGGAGTAATAAAGAGTGGCTAACCAGCAAAGATGTGGCAAAGTACGGCGGGTCGATAGTAATTTTTGCAATCATCGTATCCATAGTAATTATAATGCCAATTTCCTTAATCTTGTTCTAGGTCATAGTCAAACTGCGGTAAAACAAGGAATAGCAATGCAAAATTTGTTGACACACCGTATACAGCATGTTACATTTATATTCCGGTTTACTAATTAAATGTTACATTTACTAATATATTGTTACATTTCATACCCAAGCTTAATTAATCACATACATCTTCACCACAGCGCGACATAAGATCGCGTATACATAGAGGGGGATAAATACTGATGAATTTTACTGAAATCAAAGAACTGACAGAATGGCTCGAGAAGTCATCGTTTACGTCTTACTCCTTATCAATCAATGGCGTTCAGTTAAGCATAAGCAAACAGCAAGCTGTTACGTACCTGCCAAAAGAACTGCCTCCGGAAATTTTATCCGCTGCCCCTTCACATAATATGGCAGAGCAGTCTAATTATGCCCTTACAAATTTACAGGTTCCGTGTGACAATACCCATATCATTTATTCACCGATCGTAGGTATTTTTTATGAAAGCGCAAGCCCGGAAAGTTCTGCTTTTGTGCAGGTTGGTCAGTCTGTAAAAAAAGGCGATATTCTTTGTATTTTAGAGGCTATGAAGATAATGAACGAGATTGTTGCCGACGTAGACGGTGTTGTTACAGAAATTTGTGTATCAAACGGAAATATGGTAGAGGCGTGCATGCCTTTATTTAAAATAGAAGCTGTGTAGGTAACTTTACTAAAGGGGATGCGAAAGACATTATGTTCAGCAAAATTTTAATTGCAAATAGGGGCGAAATTGCCGTACGAATTATTAGGGCCTGTAAAGAACTTGGCATCAGTACCGTTGCAATATCTTCCAAAGCTGATAAAGATGCACTTCATGTTCAAATGGCCGACCAAGCTGTATGTGTGGGAGATTCACCAAGTAAAGACAGCTATTTAAACATGCACAATATTTTGTCTGCAATGTTTTTAACTAAAGTCGAAGCCGTACATCCGGGCTTTGGCTTTTTGTCTGAAAACGCAACTTTTGCTACCATGTGTGAGGAATGCAAGATCAAATTTATTGGACCATCTGCCGCCACAATTGATGCCATGGGCAACAAGGCGAATGCTCGCAAAGTTATGCAAGCAGCCGGTGTGCCTGTTATCCCCGGCAGCGACGGCACTGTAGACAGTGTTGATGAAGCTATAAATTTCGCCGAAATATATGGGTATCCTATTTTACTTAAGGCCTCGGCAGGGGGCGGTGGCAAAGGCATACGCCTATGTAACAATGACGAAGAATTAATCCGAAGTTATGAAGCCGCCAGGTCGGAAGCCCGTCTGTCGTTTTCAGACGATTCTATATATATGGAAAAAGTCATAACCAACGCCAGACATATCGAGGTTCAGGTTATCGCAGATGAACATAGCAATATTATTCACCTGGGGGAACGGGAATGCTCTATGCAAATTCGCAATCAAAAAGTATTGGAAGAAGCCCCGTCACCCATCATCACCCCGGAGCTAAGGAATAAGCTTGGCGATACGGCTATTCTGGCAGCGCAAGCTTGTAACTATGCAAACGCCGGTACAGTAGAATTTTTATTGGATGAAAACAATAATTTTTATTTTATGGAAATGAACACTAGGATACAGGTAGAACATCCGATAACAGAAATGATAACAGGCATTGACCTTGTAAAGGAACAAATATCAATAGCCGCAGGAAATAACTTGTCTGTTAAGCAAGAAGACATACAGTTTAACGGCCATTCCATCGAGTGCCGTATAAATGCAAGCAGTACCGGTTGCATAGATTACGTGCTTTTGCCCGCGGGTGGGCCCGGTATCCGAGTTGATTCTGGCATTTTCCCGGGGTGTACCATATCTCCGTTTTACGATTCCATGATTGCAAAAGTTATTAGCCACGGGAGTACCCGCACCGAAGCCGTTTTAAAAATGAAAAGGGCGTTAAGCGAGTTTATGGTAACCGGCATAGAGACTAACTTAAATTTACAAATGCAAATACTAAAAAATGAAAGTTTTCTGAAGGGCGAATACTACACTACTACGTTAACACAATTGCTAGAATCGTCGGAGGTAAGTCTGTGAGTATTTTTAAGAGAAAAAGATATAAAGCAGTCATACGCAATTTGGAAATTTTAAAGCAATCTACCACCGATCAGCTTAGGTTTAGAAAGCACGAAAACAGGGTAATGCGCAGCATAAAAAAGTTAGTAAAGCGTTTCCGGCATGATAGATGGCAAAATGTACCGGATGGTATGTGGATTAAATGTATCAAATGCCAAGGAGTAATTTATAATAAACAATTGGGCGACCATAAAATTTGCCCAAATTGCAATATATCTTTTCGCATTACTGCCCGGGAAATGATTGGCCTAATTGCAGATATAGACAGCTTCAAAGAACGGGATGAACATCTTGTTTCTAACGATCCCATCCAATTCCCCGGATATGTACAAAAAGTTAGCGCGCTGGCAGATACATTAGATATAAAAGAAGCTGTTGTAACAGGTCGCTGCTCCATACACGGCATAGACACAATGCTTGGTGTAATGGACAGCAATTTTATTATGGGCTCTATGGGGTCGGTGGTAGGCGAAAAATTAACCAAAGCTTTTGAAGAAGCTACAAAAAACCGCTTGCCTATTATTGTATTTACGGCTTCCGGCGGTGCCCGTATGCAAGAAGGCATCGTTTCACTAATGCAAATGGCTAAAGTAAGCGGTGCCGTTAAACGCCATTCCGATGAAGGATTGTTATATGTCACCGTATTAACAGACCCTACCACAGGAGGTGTTACAGCCAGTTACGCTATGCTTGGGGACATAATCTTGGCAGAACCCGGGGCTTTAGTAGGCTTTGCAGGACGAAGGGTTATCGAGCAAACAATCAAACAAAAATTACCGGAAGATTTTCAAAGTGCAGAGTTTGTACTAAAAAACGGTTTCATTGATAAAATTGTACCCCGCGATAAAATGCGCGATACACTTGGTCAGCTCTTGAAATTGCATGATAACGGCCCAGAACCCCATATTCATAAAAATACCGATTTCCGATATTTTACAGACTGTTGCGATACAGAACCGTCAAAAGTGGTAGAAATTTCACGAAAAAAGACACGTCCCACATCAAAAGATATTATTTCTTATATGCTAACAGACTTTATTGAACTGCATGGCGATCGTAACTTCCGTGACGACGGGGCTGTTATAGGCGGTGTGGGATACTTAAACGGTAAGCCCATTACCGTTGTAGCAACGCAGAAGGGTCGCGACTTACAAGAAAATTTAGCTACAAATTTCGGTCAGCCACACCCTGAAGGTTATCGCAAAGCATTACGCCTTATGAAACAGGCCGAAAAGTTTGGACGCCCTATCTTAGCTCTTATTAACACCAGCGGGGCATACCCCGCAGCAACCGCAGAGGAAAGAGGACAAGGCGAGGCAATAGCGCGAAATTTATTTAACATGTCAGGGCTTAAAGTACCTGTAATATCTGTTATAATAGGTGAAGGAGGCAGTGGCGGTGCGCTGGCACTTGCATTGGCAGATAAAGTATATATGTTCGAGTATTCCATATATTCCATTTTATCGCCCGAAGGTTTTGCCAGCATACTATGGAAGAACGCCGAAAGAGCAAAAGAAGCGGCAGCAGTAATGAAATTACGCCCTAAAGACTTACTAGAGTTGCAAATAATTGAAGGTATAATTCCCGAAGCCGAAGGCGGGTTCGATAATGACATGTCATACTCACTGGATTACCTTAAACAGCTTCTAACTCATGAGTATAATGTGCTTTTACAAAAGACAACGGGAGGATTACTAGACGAGCGATATGCCAGGTTTAGAAAATTTGGGGCATATTAACAAACTTATAATGAGAGGTGCTTGATTATGAAAAAACGCGTCATTATTGTTGGCGGCGGTATAGCAGGACTTTCCGCAGGTGTGTATGCACAAAAATGCGGCTTTGATGTCATCATTTTAGAAAGCCACAACATTGCGGGGGGAAATTGTACTGCATGGAAGCGCAAGGGTTATCTTTTTGAGGGCGCAATGCACTGGTTAACGGGCTCCAGTAAAAAAGAACCGATTAATAAAATATGGCGGCATATAGGTGCTTTGAATGATAACGTGGCTGTACACTATCCAGAGCCATATAAAGACTTTATATATAGGGGGGAATCTATCAAACTGTACCGGGATGTCAACTTAACCGAAAAGCACTTGATAGAGCTTTCCCCGTCTGACGAAAGAGAAATCAAGGTACTTTGCAATAACATCCGTAAAATCAGTAAGCTTGTAATGCCTGTTGCAGATTTACGCGGAGTAAAAGTAACAAAATGGCAGTTCCCACCCATTAAGTTACTTTTCGCATATCTATCCGGTAATCGAATGATGAAAAAATCTTCTAAAATCCCAAAAGAAGAGTATATTAGGCGGTTTAATCACGAGGGCCTGCGCGAGTTGTTCAGGCATTTTTGTTCTGGAAAGTACAGTGCTACCTGGTTGTATTTTTCCTTGGCTACGCAAGCACGCGGTGACGGCGGTTTCCCTGAAGGCGGTTCGCTGCCATTTGTAGGGCGTATTGTAAAAACCCTAAAAGAACACGGCGGAAAAATTCTTTTTAATACCCGAGTTGATCGTGTAGTGGTCAAAGACGGCAAAGCCGTTGGCGTTGAAACCGGAGGGGAATTTCTCCCTGCAGATGCCGTAATTGTAGCATCAGACACTATGCAAATAGATCACTTATTCGACGCTCCGCCGCAAGCCCCATGGCTTGATGAAATGCGCAAAACAACAGAACCAATCATGTGTACATTTGTTTCCCTGGGCATAAACGCCAACCTAAAAAGGTATCCCAAGAATTGCATGTTCAAGCTTGAGAAACCACTTATAGTAGCAATGCAAGAATACACATATATACAAATTAATAATTATGCCAATGATCCCACCTATTCTCCCGACGGGAAAGCCGCCGTTACTATGCACCTTATTAGCGACAGTTATGATTTTTGGAAAAAAGCAAGGGACGAAGGCAGATATGCAGAAGAGAAAGAAAAAGTTGCCGCCGATGTAATTGCCGCTTTAACAACACAATTGCCGGAAATTGACGGCAAAGTTGAAGTTTGCGATGTTGCTACACCTCTAACGTACGAGCGTTATTGTGCTACCTGGAAAGGTTCATGGATGACAATGATGGCACATACGATGAAAATTAAAGCATATCCCGCGATTGTATCAAATATTTCAAGCCTCTATTTTGCAGGGCACCGCATGAGAGCCCCCGGCGGCTTGCCGATTGCAGCCAGAAGTGGCCGCGCCGCAGTGCAGTATCTTTGCCGCGATACAAAGACAGTGTTTGTCAGCGAAGATAAGTGATAAATGGTGGACTTACATTTGTTTAACACTGCAAGCTTCAACTTTGTAAAAAATTTGAGTACAATTTCCACCGACTTGCCTAAAGAAAACCGTACTATTAGCAAATCTTACACAAAAGACGCGATGGCGTTGTGTGTTTCCGACGCAGCAAAAATTGGAATTGATATAGAAAAAAAGCTGAAACGTTCACCGGAAACCATTATACATTTTGTTAAAAAATATATCACGTTTCAAATAAAAAGCATACCATCCGATATGAATGAGCAATGGTTTTACAAAGCATGGACAGCAATGGAAAGCTATTTCAAATTAGCCGGTAAGGGCTTTAGCACACCAAAAAACTTCGTACTAGACATAGAGCAACAGCTTATTTTGCATGATGGCAAACAAGCTGCTTGGCTGGAATACTTTAATATCGGTAATTTTGTAATATGCATCTGCAGTGATACAGCATTTTCAAAGCAAGATGTACAAATAAGTTTTCATGGTTGGGAGGGCTAATATGAAGAAATATGCTCTGGTATTTTCGGGGCAAGGGTCCGAACGGGTGGGGATGTTTAACGACCTGCTGAAAGAACCGGTAATGCTTAATCAAGTACTGGATACATTGAAGGAGCAGCTAAATTTGGACTTTCACGATGCGGTGATAACTAAAGACGCCGGAATTGTTAATAAAAACAATCAACTGTTGTTAAGCCTTTATCACCACCTATTAACGAAGTTGCTTACAAAAAAAATAGGCTACTCCCCGGCATACTGCATGGGACACAGCTTTGGACAGTTTTCGGCTTTAACAAATTCCGGTGCCGTCGACTTTGTTGATATGGTAGATTTTATCAATAAACGCACAGACATTATCAATTCCGGTAGCATTGAAGTAAAAGCTGTTTTCAAAAGCATACACGGCATGACTTTGGAAACATTTGAACATTTTCAAGCTAATGAAGGACTTGCGGGGCAGGTAGAACTGGCTCTGCATAATCAAAAAGAACAAGTTGTTTGCGGGACAACTAAAGCCGGAGAAGCAAAGCTTAATGAACTTTCTGCCAAGTATAACTATGTGCTTAAACATGTGCATGTGTCAAGGCCATACCATACACAATTTATGAAAGAGTACAATCAACTTTTGCTTCCACATATAGACAACCTGGTGGTTATGGCACCCCAATATCCTGTTG
This sequence comes from Bacillota bacterium, assembly GCA_009786175.1. The sequence goes on from WQTQ01000223.1 coordinate 20,264, forward strand.
TACTTAACAATTCTATAAAAGCAGCTTCGGACGCAGAACTGTTACGGGATGAAACCAAAATACAAATGATAAAACCTGTGTTTTGGTATGACAGCGTTAAAAGTTTATCGGATAAAGTAGATGCTTTCGTAATTATTGACCCAAGCGAAACCCAGTATAAAATTTTACGACGTATTACTGATAAAAAAATCCACAATATTAATAATCTCGGTACTGTAAAAATGATAGAAAAGAAGGGAGTATAAACATGGATACTAACACAGAAAAAATTGCGTTGGTAACTGGGGGGTCAAGGGGGATAGGTGCGGCAATTGCGTTGGAGTTATCCAAAAATTATCACGTTATTATTAACTATAATAACAGTGAAGCAAAGGCACTTGAAGTTGTAAAGCAGATAACCGATGCCGGAGGCAGTGCAGAAGCTATAAAAGCGGATGTCACTAATGAAAGAGATGTAATTAAAATGTTTCGTCATATCTGGACCACTTTTAAAAACTTACATCTGCTTGTAAATAATGCGGGTATTACTGCTGACGGTTACATTATGACCATGAGTTTAGAATCATGGAACAGAGTGCTTAACACAGACCTTACTTCCGTTTTCTTATGTACCAGAGAAGCACTAAAAATCATGTACAACGTAAAGACGAAAGGCAAAATCATTAACATTGCGTCTGTAAGCGGCATTGTAGGCCTTGAAGGACAAGCAAATTATAGCGCGGCAAAAGGGGGAGTAATTGCGTTTACAAAAAGTGCCGCAAAAGAAATAGCCGGTTACGGAATTACTATAAACACAATCGCACCGGGCTTTATCGAAACAGACATGGTAAAAAAAGTGCCGCATGGTGTCATAAATAAAGTTATCGACAGCATACCAATCAAGCGTGTCGGTACAGCCGAGGAAGTAGCTAAACTTGCCGCCTACCTGGCCGGTGATGATACCAGTTACATGACGGGAAAAATTTTTACTATAGACGGCGGAATGGTTATTTAAGTACGTATCGTTCAAATCAAGGAAGGATTATCAAGACATGACAGTAAAAGAAAAGATTGCTGAAAGAAGTCAATTGTGCCAATCTATACGGGAAATTATTGTAGACAGGCTTATGCTTGACATCTCAGCAGATTTTATTAGTAATGACCAACCATTGGTTGGGCGCGGGTTAGAGCTTGACTCTATCGACAGCTTAGAGATATCTGTTGCTGTAAATATGGAAATGGATGTAACTATTACCGACGAAGACAGCACTACTATTTTTAGTTCTATAAACCACCTTGCAGACTTTATAGAAAAAGCAAGGGAGAGGGCGGATGAGGAATGAGTCGGCAGTGGAATCATCAATGGATAAAGGATAGACTGCCTCATCGTTGGCCTTTTTTGCATGTAGACCGGGTAACCAAAATAACCGGAAAAAGTATTGAAGGTTATAAAAATGTCTCTGCATCTGACAGTGTTTTTCTGGGGCATTTCCAAGAAGTATCCGTTTTGCCTGGTGTAATTGTTGTGGAAGCTTTGGCACAATTAAGCGGGTTGTTTTTACTTGCCAACGAAGAAGAAGCCGCAACCGACGATGATGTGGACATTGCCGCAAAAATTGGCCTGCTTACAAGTATACGTAATTTTAAGTTTATCAAGATAATTGAACCGGGCGACCAACTTCTTCTTAAGTCTATACTTAAGGGAAGCAACGGAGACTGTTATGTATTTGCGGTTTCTGCCTATGTAGATAATCGCGAAGTTGCTGTAGGAGAATTACAACTCTTTTTGCAAAAACGGGAGGCGGTTATATAATGTTTGGTGGAGTTGACTTTGAGCTATTTCAAGAAAGTGACGCGCAGCAAGTTGCAGATATGTTAAACAGAAACCGTTTTCATTCTGCCAGAAACGGCCACATAACAGCTGAACTTTATTTGTTTTTGCGGCGATGCCGCGGTTCCGCATTTACCATTTTAGCTAAGAAAAACGGTAAAGTTGTTGGCATAGCAGGAGCTTATCCAACATCTGATAACCATGTCGCCAAAAACAAACAAATATATATAGGTACATTTTTGGTTGATATACAGTATCGTCTTTCGTATTCAGTCATTATGGGATTGTATGACGCAATTAGCAAAGAATTTACCAGCAAAGGCTATATGGAACTGATTTCGCTTGTCAGGCCGCAAAATGAATCCTCGTATAATCTTATGATTAAGTGCGGCTACGTTCTGATAGATAATACCCCAAATGATTTTGGGCGCATGAAATTGAACAATTTTGCACCTACGCTGTCCAATTATATCGGTGAGACTGCAGAAATAACCAATAAAACAATTTACACAATATTACCCGTAGTAGATAAAAAAGAAGCACGGAAAATGCAAGGAAAACCGCTAATACACGGCAGATATATTGAGTGCAATTATCAACTTGCAAGGAAAAATGTGGTACTGCTTTTCGACACTGTTAACTACAAGGTTGATGGCGCAATTGTTCCAATGTATTGTAAATTGTACCCGGATTTTTATACAAAAGGAAGATATATCCTTGAAAATTTAAGAAGGTTGAAGAGCATTACCCTTCCTGTCGAATTAGTTATGGAACCGGAATCCGGCGTAGAAAATATGAGATACGAAATCACACTAGAAGCCGGGCAATCACAAGCTGTCGAATGTTCCGAAAGTGTCAGCGAATTTCGGTTTCTTTATAACAACGTATGGTACAGGCTACACCCAAACAAGTTTGAAGAAGTTATCATTCCCAAAGAGCCTATCAGGCTTGAATGCGGTAAGCTATCTGTCAAACTAGAGCCATCTACAGGTTTCATGTCTGTAATGAGTGGTGAAACAAAATTGACGACTCTTGTATGGCCATGCCCGGTAATCCCATATCTTGAAGGGCTTTTTGACCCTCGTATAAAGGAACTTGATGTGGTGCAAACCGAAAATTGCCTGACCATAACAGAAGAAACCGATAGTTACAAACTGACACGTATATGTTTGCTTTCTGAAAATAAAATGGACGTAACTACAACATTCAAATGTAAAACAGACGATGTGGAAGTTCGTCCGATAACACAAATATATGCGGAAAAAGGTGTGCAAGGATATGCAGTAAAATCCGGAGACAGAACAATGGACTTTAACGCGCAGAAAATCAAACACATTGGATATGAATTTAGCGACTACACCTATTGGGATTCCGAGCCTGAACGCTATGTAGGTTTTCCGGTAGAAATTTTATCTTTTAAGTATCCATCATCTGCTGTTGATATTGCAATTGACAAAAAATGCAAATTTATTGATCATGCACCTGTTTTTGTGTCAACATTGGATTTTGACGGGGACAAATTATTGGACGAGCAGGTAATCGAACAAATACAAGTTAACTACAGAACGGAGGACGTGTAATGCTTACTGAAATAAACAACCTTTTTGGCGGCTTTGCAGAACTAAAAGAGGTAAAAGACAGCCAAGTTGTTGCCGTAGCAAGCGATAAGCGTGTGGAGTATGATAACATAAGACAAGATGTTGGCATTCTTCCTATGACATTTACAACATACTACAAGATAACTGGTGACGAAGCAGAAGAGATACTTGACAACTTACTGACTAAAAGTGTGCAATACTTAAATTACGGTCAAAACCGACTTTGCTATTTTTTGAAGGAATCCGGCGATGTTGCTGCGTTTGTTACAATATATAAAAACGATGAAAACTTCTTTATTGAGACATTTAACTGGGACACGCAAGCTGTCGAAACGATAATGCACAAAAACAGCCTCTCTTTTGAAAAGCTGAATTATAGCTGCATTTTATTGGAAGGCTTAAAAACAGTCGAGTTTATGGCAGAGGCAATGGATATTACCGTTGACTATTTTGTATATCAAAGCCATCAGGAATTAGAATGTTTTGGCAAGGATGTTACGATTGCCCGTACCGGGTACACCGGCGAGTTTGGATACAAGCTAATAGGCAATGCAGAAGATATTTTAGCAATTTGGAAAAACCTTCTGCCTGCCCACAAAAGTAAAATTGCCGGATATAACGCATTTGAAATGTGCCATTTTGAAATAAAGCAGCCGTTTTGGGAATTACCATATCTGTCACTAAGCAGCAATGCCTTCGAGATAGATTATCATTGGCTTGTAGACTTCAAAAAAGATATTGATTATGTGGGCAAAGATGCTTTGCTTAATACCAAATTTGCCGAAGCGTCCAAAAGAATCATCGGCAGCTTATCAGATGCAGAATCCCCTGTGGGTGATGATGTAATGCTGGAGGCCGAAGTAATAGGTAAGGTCGTAGACAGCAGGCTTTCATATGGACTAAACAAGTATATTACAATGATATTTATCAGTAAAGACTACGCCCATGTAAATGTTGATTTGCAAACAGCAAGCGGACAAATGCTTCATACAGTATCCGCGCCCTATATTTTCCCTGCCAGCTGGACTGTGAACAGATAATAGAGTTATGACGCCAACAAGGAGGATTTATGAATAACGACCGCGTAGTTATTACCGGTATGGGAGTTGTGGCGTGTAACGGACATAATCCCCAAGACCTTACCGCTAATGTTAATGCTAATATTAGCGGTATTAAAGAATGTACACGGCACGACATGACAGGGCTAAAAAGTCAGCTTGCAGGCGAGATTGACTATGGCGAGCTGTACAAAGTCTTGCCAAACGAAGACGATGTAGAAAAAACTATTTATTTAGCGTATTACGCAACACAACAAGCCATCTCCAACGCGGGAATAGATTTTACAAGTTCCAACAAAAATGTTGCCATTGTTATAGGCAGCCTGTTTGGCGGCTTTAATACATCTGTGCATGTGCATGAAGAATTTCTGAAAGATCACACATTGCAAGATATTGACACAGGCATACTTGAATATTTCAGCCCATGTAGTATTCCCAGCTATTTGTCGAAAAAGTTTAACATCAAAGGTGCAAAAATTGTGGTTAGCAACGCCTGTGCTTCCGGTGGAAGCGCAGTTGGTATGGCTTATGACCTGATACGTTCCGGCCTTGCAGACATGGCAATCGCCGGCGGCGCAGACGAGCTTAACCGCTTATCTTTAGCCGGTTTTAACAGCCTTGGTGCGCTTTGCCCCAAAAACTGTACGCCATACACCAACAGTACGGGAATAAACATTGGTGAAGGCGCGGGCATTTTTGTTTTAGAAAAGCTTGCCGACGCGCAAGAGCGCGGCTGCGAACCTCAAGTTGAAATTGTGGGATACGAGTTAAATTCTGACGCGTTTCATATTACGTCACCTGACCCTAACGGAGAAGGCGCATTCCGTACAATGAGGGCTGTGTTAGACCGCAACAACATCCCGCTGGAAGCTGTTTCTTATGTAAACGGACACGGAACAGGCACAATGGGCAACGACTCATCTGAAACAAAATCTGTGAAGCGTTTGTACGCAAACAGTGAAATTGTTGGCAAGCTTACAAGCAATAAAGGCGTACTTGGACATTGCATGGGGGCGGCCGGTGCCGTAGAGCTTTTTGTGGCATCTCAATCTATCATAGATGGTATAATACCGCCCACATATCACGGCGAAAAGCAAAAAGAGTTTACGGGAATTGAGATTGTTAAAGAAGCCATAAAGGATCCATGCCCGGTTGTGCTTTCCAATTCATTCGCCTTTGGCGGTAACAATATAACCGTGGGTATATCTGCGCCGGAGTATTTCGATTTCAACCAACTGGATAATCATATGATTGATGATGAAATTATTATCACAGGTATTGGATGCGTAGGGAACAAACACACTTCTTTTGAAGAATATCTTTCGCTGCTTGCAAATAACGATAATGAATTTGCCGCAAACCCGGAATATGAAGGCAAGTACAGCTCTGTTTACCACGGAGTAGTGCCCGAATACGACTATCGCAAATACATGTCTCCCGACTTTTTCAGAAAAACGGACTTAATCAGCAAACTCTCTATAATTTCATCTGTGTCCGCCATAAAAGACTCTAACATAAAAATTGTCCGGGCAAATGAAGAACGCATCGGCCTAATTTACGGCACGGGAACAGGCCCTATTTCCACGATAGAGAAGCTAAACTCCGAAATTTTACAACACGGATTACCGGGAATGAATGCTTTCTTCTTCCCCAACAGCGTGTGTAATGCCGCGCCGGGCTATATAACCATGAACAGCCGTATAAAAGGCACAACCATTACCATAAATTGCGGCGGTGCTACATTTGCTTCCAACATGTTGTACGCCAAGTTGGTGCTGCTGCAAAACAAAGCAGACCACGTAATTGTTACCGTAGCAGACGATTACAACGAAGTTTATCATGCCGCACATGACCGAATCAAACATCTGTCATGTGGCAATAAAATAGAAAGCTTTTTTGGCGATACTAACACAATATTACTATCGCCTGGCAGTGTTTCAATTATGCTGGAGCGCAAGCAAACCGCCGTTGAACGCGGTGCGAAAACGTATGCAAAATTTGTTGGCGGTACGCTGACGGGTTCTTGCTCATCTAAGAAAGACCCTGAGTCAAACAAGGCCGCAATGTACCATGCCTATGAAAATACACTGGCTGTAACAAACCTAACTGCCGAAGATGTGGATGTGTATTTCGCTAACACAACGGGAAGACGTTCAATGGACACACTGGAGAAAAACGCAGTAATAGATAAGCTTACAAAACCTATTATTTCTTCTGCACGGCAGTTTAGCGGAACCAATGCTGCACTAATGTCCGCTTATTCAGCCCTTTCGGCGGTTGCGGCTTTTTCCGGCTTGCCCGTTTACGATGTGCTTAACGGTCAAATTATTACACAAACAGATAACATCAATAACGTAGTAATTGCATCACATTTCTATGACGAAACATTTGGAAACTTAATTTTAAGCAGGGTCTAATCCCTGCTGTATACATATACTAATTTCACCGGCGGCAAGTGTAAGTACTTCACCGTTATCTTTTTGCACAATTAAATGCCCCGCCTCGTCAATATCGATTGCGGTAGCTTCATATGGTTCATTTTGCCCATTGATAATAACTTTTTCCCCTAACATCATAAGGCGTTTTCTATATTTTGATAATATTAGCTTGCTGTCGGATTGGCTTTCTTCAAAAACCAGCATTCTATTTATGATTTCGGCAATTAGTCTGTTTCTTGTTATATTTGGTATACTATCTGAAAAAACAGCATCTGCTTTGTACTTTATGTCATGCGGAAAGCCGCCTGTAGGTACAGTGAAGTTAATACCAATACCAACAACTATCCATTGCATGCTGCCGGTTTCAAAATTAGTAACTGCTTCCGTTAAAATACCGCATATTTTTTTCCCGTTTAAATAAATATCGTTGATCCATTTTATCTTAGGTGTTTTTTCTGTTGTGGTTTCAATCGCTTCACACACTGACACCGCCGCGTAGGATGTTATTAACGTTGAATTACTAAGCAGGTGCAATTGTACGGGACGCAAAATAAGACTCAGATATATTCCGTGGCCGGGCGGCGAAAAAAAACTACGGTTGAATCGCCCTTTTCCGGCGACCTGATAATCCGCAATAATTATCGTACCGTGTTCTGCCCCACAGATTGCCATTTCTTTTGCCGTTTTATTTGTTGACTCTAAAGAACCGTAAATATGTATTTTACCGGCAGTCTCTTTTTTGTGCAAAAACGGAAGTATACTCTCAACCGATAAAATGTCGCTGTCACTGCAAAGGCAGTAACCCTTGTTGACACATTTTTTTGTACTCATTACTTGGCCGCCTCTTCATACAGTGTTGTCACCGCATAATACAGCTATAGTTGACAATACTGCCTTTTATTGTAATACTAACACAATTGATGATTTTGTGTAAAGGAAGATGGCTAATGAGAAAAATGAGTTTATCGGTTCGTGATATATGTTTTATAAGCCTGTTTGCCGCTATAATTGCCGTTGTATCGCAGCTAAGTATACCTATGCCCTACGGCGTGCCTATGACGATGCAGACATTCATAATACCACTTGCCGGTGTTATTCTGGGCGCGAAAAAAGGAGCCGTTTCGGTGTTAGTGTATGTACTTGTCGGTGCAGTAGGCCTCCCGGTTTTTGCGGGGTTTTCCGGCGGTGTTGGCATTATTGTTGGCATACGGGGCGGGTTTATTATTTCTTTTCCGGTTATGGCAATAACTGCGGGAATTGGAATGGGCAAAAATAATATTTTGTGGCTGGTATCTTGGCTTGCTGCAGGGGCAGTAATAAATTTTGCATGTGGAATGCTATGGTTTAGCATTGTTATGCCTGCAGATTTAACCACCGCTTTTATAGCTTGCGTCCTGCCCTTTATACCCACATGTATAGTTAAAATAATATTGTTAACTGTTATGGCAAAACCGGTCAAACGCGCCCTCGTAAACACAGGCCGGCAATAAGAATCCCCCCTGATATCAAAATGTAATATCAGGGGGTAATTTTACCGCGCAATTATTGCCGGTTGAATCTGCCTTCCTTCCAAGGCACATTCTACAGAGCTGATTAAACGGGATAAATCCGCAGTCATACTTGTGGGCTTTTCCACGGGATTATCTTGCCCAAACGGTACAAAAAAGATGTTTTTTGTATTGTACAACTTCATTATATTAGCACCGTTCATTCCCAAAGCGTCATTAGAAAAAAGTGCCAACAAAACAGGTTTCCCATTTCGTATCGTTGCCTTTGCAGCCAATGTAACCGGCCCGTCAGAAATGCCATTTGCAAGCTTTGCAATTGTGTTACCGGTTGCAGGGGCAATTATTATAATATCCATTTGCCGGGATGGGCCAAATGTTTCGGCTTGGGCCATGGTGTTGATTACGTCTCTGCCGCAAATTTCGGATATTTTTTTTATATACAAATCTCTGTCGTGAAAGCGTGAACTAAAGTTATTTACATTTTCAGACACTACCGGGTAAATGTCCGCACCCATGTCTTTTAACTTTTGTAATGGCTCCAGAATTTCCAGGGATGTGCAGAAAGATGCCGTTATCCCAAATCCAACTTTTTTGCCCTTTAGTGTCATTTTGAATCATCTCCCTAAGATAAACTCTACATACTCGCCCAAGGTTTCCCCGGCGGTTTGCACAGCGTACTTACCGGGAATACCCGGCAGCAATGCGGAACGGCTGTTTTGCTGTTTTGCAATTTCCATATTAAACCCGTATGGCGCAGAGGCGATGTCTATCAAAAGTACGCCGCCTAAACAGTACAGTACATCATCCGGAAAGACTTGTGCCGGTACGGTATTAATTATTGCGTCAAAGCCGGAATCGGCCAAAAATTGGTGAATATAAATTGGCGTGACAGAATCGGCCTGTGCAATACATTCCTTTTCCCGGTTTCTGACAAGTGCAAAAACGCTTGACCCAAGCGCAGAAAGACGCAGCGACAAATCCCTGCCGCATACACCGTAACCAATTACTAAAATACGGCTGTTTGCAACCGTGCGCTGTAAATTATGGATAAGGTAAGCAATTACCCCTTCCGAGGTTGGTACTGCATTCTTAACAGCAGTGCCTTTGTCTTCCATCATTACGTAGTAGCAAAAACCGTGTATCTTGCACTGCTCTGTTAGGTAACTGCTTCTGACCCCGGAGAAGATGCGCGCACTTTTTTTAAACCGCGCAAAATATTCATCGTTGTACGTAGCTTCATCCACTCTTTCTTTGAATGGGAAAATCGCAAAGTCTAAGCCACATGGATTGGTATCAAAACTATGAAAAATATGGCCCTTGCTTTGCAAATAAGCTTCCGTATGGTGGTACCGCGCGTCATCTTTAAGAATAATCCCGTCCATCACCGGCTCCTTAAAACATGTCTGTATAGGCATTTTATGCAGTATTGCCAAGTAACGCCACAACCTTATGATGCGTAATATAAAGCACTCATGCATTAAGGCAGGTATATTTATGACGCGTCACATGTTTGCCGGGGGAATGACCCCCATTGGTTTTGTTGACTTTTTCGACCAAGTAATGCCGCTTAAAACCGCGCAAAAACGATACTTCCTAAAAGGCGCGTCCGGAACCGGTAAAAGTACTTTCATAAAAAAAATTGCAGCCCAATTCGAAGCTGCAAAAATAAATATTGATTTTTATCACTGCGCCAACGACGTAACCGGCATAGACGGCATGGCCGTAAAAGAACACGGTTTTTGCATAATTGACGCAACCCGGCCCCACTCCCATGACCCGGAAATACCTGCCGCCATTGACGAAATTATCGACTTTGCACAGTTCCTTGACAGGGAAAAAGTTACAAAACATCTGGATGAAATAAGGCAGCTGCTGTACTCAAAAGAAGAATCTTATGCCATGGCACAAAAATTGCTGGCATCGGCAAAAAATGTTTCATCTTCCACAATACCGACCAATGAGAAATTACGCATTAAAAAAATAGCAAGAGAGTATGTAAGTATTTTTAGAAAAAAGCACCGTGCCGGTACAAACAGGAATATGTTTCTGGCCGCAATAACACCGGACGGCATAAAAAATTTTGCAGACACAACTTTAGGCATGTATAAAGTCTACGGAGTATTTCCGCAAGCGGAAGCGGGCGTATTTTTAGCAGAAGTAAAGGAATGTGCAGTCGCAATTGGTATAAACACGGAAAGTTTTTACTGCCCACTAGAACCGGAAAAAATCATACATCTTATACTGCCGGACGAAGGCGCAGCAATGGCAACACTCGGCGGGCACTTTGGATACACCGGTAATGTTTATACGAAAGTTGACTTAATGCATATTGCCCCGCTGCAAAGCGATAAAGCCTCAGACAAAATACTGGGTGCCGTTATTGACGCAATGAAATTGGCACGTATATCACACGAAAAATTAGAGGAGATATACGTAAGCGCAATGGATTTTACTAAAGTGGATGAATTGCTTCTTTATAGGCCTACGCGAAATGTCTCAATCTCACCTAACAACCACAAAATATCAACGTTCATTGCCTTAGAAATTGCAAGAAGCTCATAATCCGCGACTATACGTTCCTCCTGCTCAATTTTTGAAAGCGTTGATTGTGCAATTTCCAAACCATTCAAGTTTATCCGTGCTAATAAGTCCATTTGTGACATCGGCGGGTTTTGCATTGCGCGATATATTCGCATTTTACGGCCTATTATGTTTTTCCCCATGTTACACGCTCCTACAAATATTCTGTATTCCATTTTATATAACAATATGTTATATTGTTTTCTACATTAGAATATTTATTCTCATTTGAAATGAACGGAGCGAATTTAATGAAAATTTCGGTTGGATCTGGCGCATTTTTACCCGAAAATGCAAATGGCATAAACCCAAATGTCTGCTGCTTTGCAGGACACCGCAATATATCGGCGGAAAAAATACAACATATCATACAACGTTTAAACGAAGAAGTAGACAAGCTAATTAATAATGGGGTTACAGATTTTCTATCCGGCGGTGCATTAGGCTTCGACTGTATTGCCGCATCATTGATAATTGCAAAAAAGCAACAAAGCGCAAATATACGGCTTATATTTGCCCTGCCATATGACGGCTTTAATGAAAGCTGGACAAATAAGCAAAAACAATTACTCCGCTCATTGTTGAGTGAAGCAGATGAAGTCCGTTATACTTCAGAGAAGTATGCCGTTGACTGCATAACAAAGCGAAACCATTATTTAGCCGACAACTCTGCATATTGCATATGCGCATTAACAAAAAAAATAAGCGAAACCGCACAAACAGTTCGCTATGCAAAAGAGCAGGGACTTAAAATTATAAACGTAGCTAAGTAGCAAACCGATTTGCCATACCTTGCAAATGAATAATTTTTTTGCAAGGTATTAACGAACATCACAATGAACAAGTGCGCGCAGATGCGCCCAGCCCCAAGAAAGGCTTTATCACCAACCCTGCCGATGTGATAATCTTAACAAACCCCGACATTTCTGCCGACCAAATGTGGCACTTTTTTATCCGTAATAACACCTACGAAGTAGCTTACGGAAACAAAGAAGCCATCATTCGCCCGCTAAAAAATACGCCGCTTTACATTGGTGCATTCTATGACCAAAAACTTGTAGGTATTTTACGCGTGCTGCATGATGGGCTGACCGCATTTATTGTGGAGTTTGGACTGGAATTAGAATTGCAAGGCGTGGACGAAAATGAGTGCGGCTTTTTAATTAAAGGCGACCAATATGGTATTGGTAAACGCATGGATGAAATAATGCTAAAAGAATTGACTCACCTTGGCATTGATTTCATTTCATTTAATGTGGTTGAAGGCGTTGAAGAAGATTTCTTTGGCTCGCTGGGCCTGCTTGAAAACCCAGGCCATAAGCAGTATATTTGGGACAACATGCCACTTATAAACGATAAGTAGGAAGTTGCTCTTTACGAAGGGCTACCCCCTGATATCAGGGGGTCCCTTTATATTGTAGCAATTTTACAACTTGATAATTGACACTAAATTACATATACTGTTTTTATTCAATTCCACAATGTAACACTTTTTAGAGCAAATTACAAAAGAGGAGTGAACTAAGTGTCAAAATTCAACCAATACTTCTTGATGGAAGATGAGCAAGACATTGCACAATATGTAAAAGAAAAAACCATTATCTTTGCCCCCGATGCCGTACTTACAGTAAAAGAAATTGGCGACGGCAACTTGAACTACGTTTTCTTGGTAAAAGAAGAGGCTGCAAGTAAATCCATAATTGTAAAACAAGCCGGGGAAGAACTGCGGATTTCAAAAGAAATGCGAATCTCCACAGACAGAAACCGCATAGAAGCAGAAATATTAGAGTTACAAAACAAATTTGCCCCCGGACTTGTTCCACTAATTTATGGATACGACACTTGTATGTGCGCCATGTTAATGGAAGACTTAACTAGATTTCGGCTAATGCGTTATGCACTTATGGACTATAAAACGTTCCCTAACTTTGCCGAACATATTACAACATATATGGTAAACACTTTGCTTGCCACAACAGATGCCATTATGGACCCGAAAGACAAAAAGGAATTGCAAAAAAAGTTTGTCAACCCGGAATTATGCGAAATTACAGAAGATTTAGTGCTGACAGAGCCATATAATAATTGTAAAAACCGCAATATTGTCGATCCGCTGATTAGCGGCTTTGTCCAGAGAGAGCTTTATGATGATAAAGCACTACACCTAGCAGTAGCAAAACTAAAATTCGATTTTATGACAAATGCCCAGGCCCTACTGCATGGGGACTTGCACACAGGGTCAATTTTTGTAACACCTGAAGAAACAAAGATTTTTGACCCGGAATTTGCATTTTTCGGCCCTATGGGGTACGACATAGGCAACATTGTTGCAAACCTGTTTTTTGCATGGAACAGAGGGTATGCTTACGGTCAAACAGAATTTTGCAATTGGGTACTAAAAACCACAGAAGATACTGTAGATTTGTTTAACAAAAAATTCTTAGAATATTTCAAGGAAAATGTAAACGATACAATGGCAAAAACAGAACAGTTTGCGGAATTTTATTTGGCCGATATAATGGCCGATACCGCAAGTTATGCCGGTACAGAGCTAATCCGCAGGACTGTGGGCATGGCTCAAGTAAAAGACATCACCACCATAGAAGACGACCAAAAACGGGCAAAAGCACAAAAAATCAATATTCTTTGCGCCAAAAATATGATTATGAACAGTAAAACATTCAAAACCGGCAAAGATTTCACAAACGCTTTGCTAAAAGCAGGTGGTCAGGTATGAGCAATTTTGAAACAGTAACATTGGATGACCAAAAAAGCGCAATGATTATTATTGACCAAACAAAGCTTCCCGGCCAAATTGAAATACTTTCGCTAACAAAGCAGGAGGACATACACAAAGCAATTTACTTGCTGCAGGTGCGGGGTGCACCGGCAATTGGCGTTGCTGCCGCTATTGGACTGTACCTTGCGGCAAAAGAAATAAACGAAACTTGCTATGACAAATTCTATGAAAAGCTGAAAACCGCAAAAGACTACCTTGCATCCTCCAGACCAACTGCCGTTAATTTATTTTGGGCACTTGACCGCATGGAAAATATCGCAATACAAAACAAGGCAAAGCCGGTAGCAGAAATTAAAGAACTTCTGCACCAAGAAACTGTAAAAATTAAAGAAGAAGATATTTGGGTATGTAAATCTATCGGCGAATATGGCTTAACACTTATAAAAGACGGTGACGGCATCCTTACCCACTGCAACGCAGGGCAATTGGCCGCCAACAAATACGGCACAGCCTTGGCACCTATCCATGTGGGCACAGAAAAAGGGTATAATTTTAAAGTATTTACAGATGAAACCCGCCCGCTTTTGCAAGGTGCAAGGCTTTCCGCTTTTGAACTGGTAGAAAACGGCGTAGATACAACACTTATATGCGACAACATGGCATCTCAAGTAATGAAGAACGGCTGGGTTAACGCTGTATTTGTGGGCTGTGACAGGGTGGCTGCCAATGGAGATGTATGTAATAAAATAGGAACATCCGGCGTGGCTATTTTAGCCAAACATTATGGTATTCCCTTTTTTGTATGCGCACCCACTTCTACTATTGATATGCAGACAAAAACAGGAGCAGATATAGTTATTGAACAACGCCCCCCGGAAGAAGTAACAGAAATGTGGTATAAAGAAAGAATGGCCCCTAAAGGTGTAAAGGTCTATAACCCCGCTTTTGACGTAACAGATAACAGCCTTGTGACAGCACTTATTACCGAACATGGGATCTTATATCCCCCATTTGATGTGAGTTTGAAGGGTGTGTTTATTGGTAGGTGAGTATAATCGGGTGGAAAACAATAAAAAAGAGCTTGTTATGGTGTTTAAGAGAATAAGCCATAACAGCGTGAGTTCCGCAGCACGGTAGAAATGAGCACACACTGAATGCCGCAAGTAATCAAAGGTGAAGGGTTCTTTTTTTTTGAAAAATAATAAATAAATATGTA
>WQTQ01000224.1 GCA_009786175.1 Bacillota bacterium
ATGAACCCAAGACTCGGGAGATGGACTCAACCCGACCCGTTTTTCCACATGCGTTTTGGGCAGGCAAGAATGATGGGCAGCCCCAACGCCATAGCCCAGGCGGGGAATTTGTTTCTCTTTACTATGAATAATCCCGTAGGATGGATGGATCCTACCGGACTGTTTGCTCAATGTGCGCTATGCTGTTGCGGCTTTATACCTATACCATGGAGTCCACGCGCTACCAGCCCTTGGGATACATCTCGGAGAAATCCCAACGCACCTGTGAATCAAGAGAATGCTTCAAACTCGTCTAATACAGTTACAACTCCGACTATTCATCCCGGGGTTATGGGTGCTTTGCAGCCCAGTGCAATAGGTGGCGGAATGGCAATTTCGGCTTTTCTGGCGTTTTGCCCATCATGGGCTGTGAAATTTTACAAAGCTGCTATAAAGTATATCCCAAAAGCAGGTCAACAAATAGTTAGTACTACAAGTCGGGCTTGGAATGCGGTTAGCGGACTGTTTAGCAGGGGCAGTGCAGATATTGTGTTTGGAAGTGCTACAAAATCTGCTCAAAAACTTGCAGACCAAATGGCTAGAAGAGGCTGGAATGAAAGTTCTGTAATAAATACGATACGAAATCCTCACACGACTAGAGAAGCTTTCAATAGGGCAACAAATAATCCTGCAACTGCTTTTTTCAACAAAGACGGAAGCCATGTTATAGTTGATAATATAACTAGAGAAGTAATTCAGATAAGTAATAGACTTGGAGAATGGATTCCTGATTCTAGTATTATTAATCCATTCATACCATAAAATGAAAATGCTAGTTAGCCAATTAACTGGATTTTGTCCTGCTAGTGAATGATAATTAATTCAAATTGGCTTACTATTTGGGCAAATAGGTAGTTAAAATGCAATGTTATCACCAAATAAAAATAAAGGTGGCAAGTTTATGGTTATTTCTTTTTCGAATTTGTTAAGAGAAATCTCAAAAAGAGAGGAATCTAACGAATGCTACTATAACATCGTCGAGTTAAGTAACAAATTAGAAAAGAGTGGTGTCTCTGACATTTCAATTGATGATGATTGTCTCATATCGCCATTTTATATTTGTGCAGAGGGTCGCACGTACGAAATGTATTGGTTGGACTTCTCAATAAGACATGTGGACAAGTCTAATATGGATGCCATTTTGTTAGAGAGAGCAAGGGGTGCTGTAGGAGAAGAGATAGTTAAAATGTTATATGTGGAAATAATACCTCCCAATGCAACATTCCCATCTGCAAAGCTACGAGATTATGCTAATTTCATTGCGCATTCTGATGAGGTGAAGGAGGATGTGATTTCTGCCTTTAAGAGATATTCAGAACATTTTGAATTTGACAAAAACAATCTATTCTTCGCTGTTTATTGATAAATATGCATCTTCTGCAAAAAAATTCAAGTTATGAAACTATAAATCGTATTGTGATTTTTCATAATTACAGTCATTTTGTCTAATTTTCAAAAAATCTCCAATGTAACAACCGGGTGAAGTGCTGGAGAGGATATCATAACTGGGATTTGGCACCACCATGACCAGAGTACTTGTGGAGTAAAAGGCTACCCCCTGATATCATATTCGCAATGTGATATCAGGGGGTAGCCTGCGATTCCCAGAACATGCCTTCGTCATTGTTTATCAATAAAAAAGAGCCATCACTCATTTTTTCTTGACAAACAATCCTTTTCCGTTTACTATTAAAAACGACACGCGGCTCATTTAACTTCCGGAGGTGATTTTTTTGCCAAAAGTCAAGGAAGGATATTTTGAAGAAAAGAAAAATTCCATACTGGACGTTGCAGAAAAAATCTGCATGACAAAACCACTTAATAAAATAACTATGAAAGACATCATTACAGAATCGGGACTAAGTACCGGGGCTGTATACTCATCATTTTCAGATATTGATGAAATTATTATTGCATTAATTAATAGGCTAAGTAATGCGATAGATTTTGAGAGAATCATAAGCCAGGCACTGCAAGAAAATGATACTCCTGAAAAAAAGATAGAAAGTTTGTTAAACTGCCTTTTTGACCTTATCAAAGTATCTGCTGCTACTTACGGAAAAGTTATTTCCGAGGTAGATTTGCTTGCTATGGAAATGGATGAAGAGCGGGCAAAAAAATATACTGAAAATCTTGACACTGCCAGAGCAAATGAATATGTAGTAAACACATTAATTCAAGTGATAGAAGAATATATCACAGTCGGCTATTTTAAGCCTATGGTTTCTAAGGAAAGTATTTATTCAATGTTTCTTTCATTTTTTGATGGGTTAATAAGGACACTGTCATTAATGAGATGTAACTCAATTAATGATACACCCTTGATACCGGACTATGAAAAAGCAACATACGAAGAAGATGATTTGCCTAAAGCTATATCAGCCTCCGTAATTTTTCTACTAAACCGCCAAAAGGAGGGCTTGAATGAATAAAATGAAATGGCTGCTATGCCCTATTTGTAACAGCAAAACCAGACTTCAACTATTGGAAGATACTGTACTCGAGAACTTCCCGCTGCACTGTCCAAAGTGCAAGCAAACAAGCATCATTGAAGTAAAAAAATTTATCATATCCGTTGTCAAAGAGCCGGTCGCATAGACGCAGAGCCGATAACTTGTTAATAATCACAGTTATCGGTTTTTTTATTTCCAAAAACCAAGAACCTAAAAGGAGGTATCACCATGAGTGACACAACAATGAGAGAAAAGATTAAAACACTTGGCCTTGAGCTTGCTGCATTAAAATTCCTTCGCAGCAACCCGGAAAAGAACCTGCCTAAATTAATGAGTTAGGTGGATAATGTTACACCGGCAAACCTATATGAAGCAGAACGCAGCTTTATCCGTAAAATCATCAACGACCCCGGTAACGTATGGTACAAATTCATAATGAGTTTGTGGAGTGACGTGGACGATGACTGCCGGGCAACACTTTTCAACAACTTCATTATTAATGCGGGAATCATAGGCGAACAACGTCAAGCGAAATCTAAAAAAATGCACAACTGCAATATACCTTGGGCAATCCTGATGGACCCCACAAGTGCCTGTAACCTAAAATGCACCGGCTGCTGGGCGGCAGAGTACGGAAATAATATGAGCATGAGCTTTGATGAACTAAATTCAATAATTCTTCAGGGCAAAGAATTAGGCACATATATGTACATCTATTCCGGCGGTGAACCGTTAATCCGCAAAGCCGACATCATTCGCTTATGCGAGGAACATAGCGACTGTATGTTTTTGGCCTTTACAAACGGCACTCTTATTGACGAAGATTTTGCGACAGAAATGCTTAGAGTCAGAAATTTTGTTCCGGCTATATCCATCGAGGGTGATAAAACCCTTACGGATAGCAGGCGCGGTGATGGCACTTTTGACAAAGTTATGAACGCAATGAAGATTCTAAAAAAACGAAAATTAGTCTTTGGTGCATCCCTGTGTTACACCAGCCAAAACACAGAAATGATTGCCGGTGAAGAATTTTTCGACTTCCTTATTGAACAGGGATGCAAGTTTGCGTGGTTCTTTACCTATATGCCGGTAGGTGTTAGTGCGCCCACAAATTTAATAGCAACTCCCGGACAACGGGAATACATGTACCACCAAATACGCAAGTACAGAAATAATCCCGAAACGGCGAAGCCATTATTTACAATGGATTTTTGGAATGACGGCGAGTATGTAGGCGGATGTATTGCCGGTGGACGCTGCTACGCTCATATTAACGCCAACGGTGATGTTGAACCGTGTGCTTTTATTCATTATTCAGATTCTAATATCCGGGAGCATACATTGTTGGAAGCATACAAGCGTCCATTGTTCATGGCTTATAAAGCCGGGCAGCCATTTAACCAAAATCATTTGTGGCCATGCCCACTGTTGGATAATCATGGTGCCTTAGCCGCAATGGTTCATTCAAGCGGTGCGCATTCAACCGAAATGGAACGGACAGAAAATGTTGATGATTTAACAGGGAAGTGCAAGATTGCCGCACAAAATTGGAAGCCTGTTGCAGACCGGCTTTGGGGCGAAGAATGCAACACTTGTATGCAAAAATAGACGAAAAGGGAGAAACAAAATTATGGAACGGACAGTAACAACAATGTGGAACAAGAACTTTATCTTAATGGCCTTAGGGCAAATCATTGCTTTGTTTGGTAATGCGATGCTTCGTGCGGCTTTACCTTTTTACATTTTAATCATTAGCGGTTCGCCGGAGTTAATGGGGAGAGTAATGGCACTGTCTGTTATTCCCACAATTATATTCAACCCATTTGGCGGCGCAATTGCAGACCGAGTTAATAAGAAAAAAATTATCGTTGTTCTTGATATGTTTGTTGCGATTGGTTCATTTGCTTACTTATTGGCAATTGGACACCTATCAATGGTACCAATTACAGTGGTGGCGTTAATGCTGTTTTCCGCTGTTGCTTCAATGCTAGGTGCCGCTACCGATTCTGCTACGCCTTTACTTGTTCCCAAAAATCAATTAGTACGGGCAGTTTCGGTTATGACCGGGATATTTGCGCTGGCAGGAACACTTGGCCAGCCCCTTGGTGTTGTAATGTTAACCGAGTTTGGGATAAATTCCATGTTGCTTGTGGGTGGTATATGTTTTGCAGTTGGGGCTGTTATGAGAATGTTTATCACTGTCCCTGATGTTGAACAAGAAAAAACGGGCAATATGGCAAAAATGCTTTTGGGCGATATTATTGAGGGTATAGTTTTTGTGGTTAAGGGTAAGCCCATTATTGGAAAACTACTATTGGTTTTTGTTGTGTTTATGTTTTTCGCTCCATTTTTAGCATTTATAGGTCTTCCTGTAATATTTAAACAAACATTGGGTATAGATGATCGCTTATTTGCCATAGCTACAGGAATAATGGGAGCAGGTGGAGTAACAGGCGGATTATTGGCAGGTGTTTTGGGCAATAAGCTGCGCATCCAAAAGGGGCACTGGATGATAGTTCTTTATGGCATTTTTATAATTCCTATGGGTATTGCTGTTTTACTGTACTCTAATCTTACCCTTGCATTTGTCATAGCATCGGCAGGTTTGTTTGTTGGCGCAAATGCAATGAACATAGTAACAATTAAGCTGTACGCATTTGTTCAAAGCATTACTCCGGAAAGAAAGTTAGGAAAAATGATGGGGATTTTAGCGGCCGCCCCCTTGTTGGCGATGCCACTCGGCACATGGGTAGGCGGAATTACATTTGAGCGATTCTACGAGCATAATGCGGCTATTATTTTTGTGTTGGCTATTATATTTGTTTTAATCGGTCTGTTTTCACGATTTGTTTTCAAAAGTGTAGCTGCTAAATAATAAGCCTTAGTTCATACATTAATTGACTTACTTTAGTTTTACCAAGAAACAACTCCTCTGTTTCGACTATTATAAACGAATCCCTGCCATCTACTTGCTTCTTGAAAATTTCATTTGCGTTTTCTATTTGACTACATTCGTCCTGTCTAAAGAAATATGTCCCGGCAGGAATGGTTATGGCATTTCTATGGGTAAAGTGTTTTGCTATTTCACAAAATCCATAGTAATTCACTTCTCCGTGGGAATGTTGGCACATATACCCCACATCCGGCAAAGGAATTAAGTCGTCAAATTTATCTATATCCGCTACGTTTTTTATGTATTTACCAAATAATTCATGCGACATTTCCAAAATAACGGATTCGTGACGTTCAGTTATAGTTTGTCCGTATAGCTTAGTATAGTAGGATTTGTCTTCAATTTTTCTTGAGTATATCTGTCCGACATCATACTGTCCTCTAAGTTCCATTTTTTGCAATATTTTCTCAAAGGCCTTTACGGCTGTAAGTAATAATTCAGACTTTCTCTCCATTGTTTCCATGCTTTGCTCAACAAAACTTTCAAAAGCAGTTATGTCATCTGTTTCTGCTACAACGGCAAACTCCTTTAGTGGAATATCAAGCTCAACACAATTCTTTATTAAAACCACTAAAGTAGATTGGTTAAAAGAATAGTACCGATAACCTGTGTCAGGGTCGATATATGCAGGTCTTAGTATATTTTTCCGTTCATAGTAGTGCAACGCCCGTATCCCCACGCCTGTTAGTTTTGCCATTTCTCCAATAGTCAACAGCTCATTTTTATTGACCATAAAAAATCTCCTCATTTCATAAATTCTCTATTGACTCTACACTTAGTGTAGGCATTATACTGATGATTGTCAAGGCAATTTATTGGCACAAAAATCATGTGAGGAGAAGGACATTATGGAACTGACAGTAACAAAGCTTTGGAACAAGAATTTTATTATGCTGACAATAGGGCAAGTTGTTTCCCTGTTTGCGAACGGAATACTTCGCTTTGCCATGCCGCTGTATATTTTATACGCAAGCGGTTCGCCGGAATTAATGGGCAGGGTAATGGCCTTATCTATTATTCCTACAATTTTAGTAAGCCCATTTGGGGGCGCACTTGCAGACCGGCTAAACAAGAAACGAGTCATTGTTTTTCTCGATTTCTTTACTGCCGCCATTACATTTGCATACCTATGGTCAATTGGCTTTTTATCTATCGTACCCCTTACGGTTTTAACGTTAATGTTGTATTCTGCTATAAAATCGGCAATTAGTTCTGCTACAGATGCCAGCTTTCCTTTAATTGTTCCGTCGGAAGAATTGAGCCGTGCAAACTCCGTTAACATGTCAATAAACACTTTGTCTATGACGCTTGGTCCTTTGCTTGGCGGCATTCTTTTGGCCGAATTTGGACTTGAATCAATATTGATTGTAAGCGGTATATGTTTAACATTTGCAGCAGTAATGGAATTGTTTATCCATATCCCAAAAGTTAAACAAGTATCAACAGGGAATATGTTTGCAGATGTTATAGGGGATATAGGTGACGGTATTCGTTTCGCAATAAAAAAACAACCGATTATGGCAAAAATGTTTTCATTAGCTATGGCAATTAATTTTATTCTTCCCGGTATAGCTTTTATCGGTATACCTGTACTTATCACACAAAACCTTGACATGAGTGAGCGCATGGTTGGCATTTCGCATTCAGTTATGGGTGCCGGTGGAGTAGTTGGCGGAATTGTAGGTGGTATTCTTGGACAGAAGCTGCGTATCCAAAAAGGACATTTGTTTTTTGTTGTTCTTGGAATACTTATATTACCGATGGGGCTGGTATTTTTCGTGCCCACTCATACATTCCTTGCATATAGCACAATGACAGCAATGTTAATGTTGATGTTTGGTACAGTGACTATGTTTTCTATAACCGTTATGACATTCATCCAACACATAACTCCGTCGGAAATGCTTGGTAAAATGATGGGGCTCTTTATGACAGCTACACTTGTAGCGCAACCATTAGGAAATTGGGTAGCCGGGTTTTTGTTTGAGCAGTTTGCCGACAACTCTTCGATTATCTTTTTTTCAGCTGCACTTTTGACTATCCTAACCGCGCTATGGTCGCGTAAGCATTTCAAAGGCATACCTTTGGATTCGAAAATGGAAGCAAATAAGGAGTAAAAGTCATGGAAAAGACAGTAACCAATAAACAGCAAATGGAATTAGGCGGGATACAAAATATAAATGTATCATGCAAAGATACTAATGTTGCTCTTTTCAATACAGACACGTCTTCACTGATAATAAAAGAATACAAGAGCTTTGGCAGAAGTAAAGGTTCCTTCAATATTGTTAAATCCGGCGATGCGATAAACATTACCGACGGGAAATGCCCATTATTTTTTGGCGCACTAAAATACACCACAGAAATATACTTGCCCAAAACATTTGCCGGAAATATAACCTTGAAAATAGGAACCGGAAATGTTCAGCTAAATGACAGTTTTACTTTTGATTCATTAGCCGTTGAGTGTTCGGACGGGTACATCCGGGTGATTAACGTAACTGCGCAAAAGATAAAATTACAGTCATCTGCCGGAAAAATTCAATGCGGAACAATTAATGGAGATATTGAAATTCATACAAAAGACGGCGGTATATTTATTAGCCAACTAAGCGGAAACATCATTGCCAACGCTAAGAGCGGCAAAATTCAATGTACCGTTGTAAAGCCAAGGGAAAAGATAGTGCTTACTGCGGGTGATGGCGGGATTATTCTTAATATTCCTAAAGACTTGCACTTTCGGTTTTCTGCAAAAACCGGAAGCCGTATCAAAGCTCCGTTTATAAACTCACTTTTTCGCCCTGTGACTGACAATAACACTTATCAAGGCGTTATTGGTGGGGAAAACAAACCCAGGAATGAAGCGGTCGATATAATCCTTACCGCTAAGGACTACAGAATTGCGGTAAATTGGATAGATTAACCAAATGAAAATCCCTTGACAATATTCATCTAGCTATATATAATGCCAGCATATTATATAGCGAGGTGAATATAATGTCATTACCTTTTGGACTACTCGGCTTACTAGAGTATTCGGACAATACCGGATATGACCTAGCCAAAATGTTTGAGGAATCAATCAACCTTTTTTGGCACGCACCAACAAGCCAAATCTATCGAGAACTAAAACGCATGGAAGAGAAAGGTTGGATTACTTCAAAAAGCATTATGCAAGAGGGCAAACCCAACAAAAAGTTATACTCAATTACAGATGAAGGCCGAAGCGCGTTTATTGAGTGGCTGCGTACCCCTGCGCCACTGTTTAAGACTGCTCACGAACCTCTTTCAATGTACATCATGTTTGGCGCAAGTGCGCCGGATGTTACATTGGAACGTCTTACGACTCTTCGCGACGGAATTACTCTCAACATGAATACCAAAGTAAAAACCGTCGAGGAAACCATTAGCAAATTCAAAGACACAATCGTAGACAGCGAAAAAAAAGCTGTGTATTGGCAAATGCTTCATGAACTTGGTCTGGCACAAGCTAAAGCTATGCTGCAATGGGCAGAGGACTGTATAAAAAAGCTGGAGGATGAAGTTTAATGTTAAAACTATTTGCACAAAACAGCAATTTCCGCAGTATGCTAATGTTTTCAACTTTTGGGGGCATTGGGCGCGGCATGTTTAGTATCTTTATGATGTGGGCTGTCCATGCGCTGTATCAAAACCCCATGTATACTGGCATTGCAGGGTTTATGTTTGGCTTGCCGCTTGTTATTAGTTTTGTTGTAGGGCCATTTATAGACAGGTGGAATAAAGCAAAGGTTCTTAGAGCCGTCGAGTTTACGAAATTTGTAATAGTAACTCTCATATTACTGTCTTATATCTTTTTTAATCCCGGCGTTTGGTTTTTGTTCATCTCAATACTCGTTTTCAGTATTGCTACATTGTTTGGCGGGCCTGCATTTACGGCCTTATTACCAAAGGTCGTAGATGGTGACGATTTAGTTAAGGCAAATGTAATGATGAACATAACCGCGATTGTAGGCGGGCTTGGTGTTGCCGCAGGCTTAATGATTCTGTTGGCTAACGATGGTGATTTTGCATGGATTTACGGATTAAATGCCGCTATGTTATTTATTGCTGTACTGTTTACACTTCTCTTGCGCTACAGCGAGCCCGCAACCACCCTGTCGAAAGAGAAGAAATCGGTTGTAAAGGCATATTTTGATGAGTTAAAGTTAGGGTTCTCGTTTGCTAAAACAAAGGTTATGCTCCCACTTGTTTCTGCAATTGTTGCAATGGGTATATTTGCGAATGCCGCTAATGTTAATTTTCCGATGTTTGCAGAAGTGCATTTTGGCGCAGCATTTGGTTTTATTTTACTTTCAGCTCTTGCATTGACCGGCGATTTAATTGGTTCAATTTTATGTAGGGCAGTTGCTTCAGTATTCACGTTAGGGAAAATTCTTATAATCGGCTTTTTTATGACCGGTGCAGTCAGAATCCTTTTTGTTAATGTAATAGGAATCAACCTTGTAGGCGGAGTTTTAATATATGTTCTGTATGTCGGGTTTGTCAGCACAATCGGTATTTTCTATCATATTTTGCTTCAAAAGCTGCCGCCAAAAGATATTATAGGCAGGGTTGCTACAACAAGCACAAGCCTAACTGCCATTGCAACTACTGTAGGCGCGCTTGTTGGTGGGTTGTTGGGCACACATTTTGATGTGGATACGGTGTTTATTATTCAAGGCAGCAGTTATATAGTGATAGGTGTATTACTCTGTTTCTCTCACATAAGAAAATTGCCTAAGATTAAAGAGATTGGAAAAAGTGGCGACAGTTAAATCATAAAATATAAAGCGCGCTTGCGCGCGCGTTTCGTAAAGAGCAATTTTCTAGAGTACAAAGAAAGTGGGAAGCTACATGGAAATCTATAACCTTAATGAAAACAACGTACTAACTGTTGCTAAGTTTATGAGTGCAATATGTCCTGATTTTTGGAGTTTTAATGGTGCCTTGCAGCAATTGAGTAGTGTTGAAAGTGTGATAAGTACAGTAGGCTGGTTTATAGGGAAAGATGAAAATTGCCCTAAAGGATGGGTCCTTTGCCGAGAGTATACATTATACAAAACAATTGAGCTTGAATGTTGCGGGTATGACAATAACGGAAACTTTGAAATGGAACATAAGCTGGGTATGCTTTTTGACACAATTTCTGAATATGCAAAAAGCAAGGGGTATTTAACTTTCAAAACAGCTATGGGTTCTCAAGAGTTCTCTATTCACAACAGAGAACTTGGCGACATTGGCGATGAAATTAAAAATCTAACCCATACAACGAATAGGGCTGATTACAACTGGCTAATCGAATATGGTTTTAAGGTTATAGGTATCCAACCCAACGCATATGGAGACAAATTTCATTGCATTATACTTGCAAAAGACCTTAGAGAGTAGGTATTAAAAACAAAGGTTGTGAATGTTATGAAAAAAACAATTTATGGCGAAAAAGTAATCTTGCGGCCATTCCGCGAAGAAGATGCAGAATTTTTTGCTCATTGGTACAACAACCCGGAGGTTATGTTTGAATGTGGCTTTAACAAACCTACTACGTTGGAAGAAGAATTGAAGCGCATACAGCAGCCGGAAGCTGATGATGAAAATTGGTACGCAATTACAGACAAAGAAACAGGCCGCCTTGTAGGTGAAACAGGATTGTTACGTATGTGGCCCCATTGGCATTGTACGGATATGTCAATGATTATCCCTAACCCTGCCGACCAAGGCAAAGGGTATGGCACAGAAGCAGGCCGTATTATACTTGACCTTATTTTTAACCATTACAAGTTTAATCGCGTATCAATCGGTGTTGTCGGATTGAATATACAAGCCTTAAAGTATTGGGAGCGGCTTGGATTCAAAAAAGAGGGCATTCAAGAGCAGGGATACTTCTACAATGGGAAATTTAGCGATTTTATTATGATGCGAATATTAAGAAGCGAATATGCTCTTGCCAAGTAAGAAATTTTTTGGAGGTATGCAAATGCATGATCAGATACTGTGGGAGTACATTGTAAGGGTATCTCTAAAAACGTACCCCCTGATATCACATGCCAATATGATATCAGGGGGTACGACATTTTTTCGTGTTCTATTAAATTGCCGAATGTGTAAACACGGCGATTGCGCACAGTGGTATTACACACACCGCGCCAAGAGGGTTGCCCCAGAACATGCCTTCGTCGTTGTCTATCCCGTGGGGTGTCATAACATCTGTGCAGGCACTGCCGATAGGACATGCGGGGGGTGCGCCGATATCCGCAAGAAGACGCACGCAGTTCATATCTACGGACAAAAGAACACCGGTGAAGCCGCTGCCGGATAACCCGCCGGATGTTGTAAAAATTGTTACAGTTTGCCCAATGTGCCTAATCATGCTTTCGCATAAACATTTTAAATGATCTACCATGGTAAACCTCCTATAAAATACAGTTGTGAAGAGTTGTACACTTCTGCTGTATATTATGAGGTTTGGACAAAAATGTGCATGTTGCAATTGATACAATTAACGTGCTTTGCCCCGCATAATATCAAATTTGGTCACAGGTCTGTCAACTTTAACACGAATTTGCTCTTGAGCGTGGGGGGCGGAAGAGACGGGCTGACCTTTACCATTGTACATATCGGTGATAACTTGTGTAAAACCGCTTTTTGTATTTGTCGGTGGTCTTGAACAGCACATAAATTCTACTTCGTCACCAACAGAAAATTTATTCCGCTGCTCTACTATGGCATAGCGGGATGACGGGTCATAATCAATTACCAGGCCCAAAAACTCGTGGGTACTGGTGTATGTGTTTGTTGGATAGGTTTGTCCCATGCCGTTTTCGTCAAGAAAAAATCCTGTAAAAAAATCTCGGTGGCTGGTTTTTTGCAGTTCTTCCAGATAATAATTTCGCTTAGACGCGTATAATACCGGCGATGTGAAATAATCGTCCAAAGCTTCCCTGTAAATCGAGGTTGTAACCGCTACATAGTAGGCGGATTTCATCCGTCCTTCAATTTTTAAGCTTGCTACACCGGAGGCCACAAGTTCCGGAATATGGCCAACCAGGCACAAATCTTTAGAGTTCATGATGTATGTGCCGCGTTCGTTTTCATATACGGGCAAGTATTCGCCGGGGCGTTCCTGCTCCATTAGATGGTATTTCCAGCGGCAGGGTTGGGCACAGTCCCCTTTGTTAGAATCTCTGCCGGTCATGTAGCTGCTTAGCAAGCACCGTCCGGAATAGGAAACACACATGGCACCATGGGCAAAGGCTTCTGTTTGGAAGTTGTCGTCAGACACTTTGTCGTTTACTTTACGAATTTCTTCAAAAGAAAGTTCGCGGGCAAGGATTACCCGTTTTGCACCAAGGCTTTTATAAAGCTGCGCACTTTGATGATTAGTTATATTTGCCTGGGTGCTGATGTGTATTTCAAGACCTTCGATTTTACGGGCAATATCAAACACACCTAAATCCGCAACTATAACAGCGTCTGCACCTATATCTTTTAGGTTTTGCAAGTAGTCGTGAAGCCCTTCAATGTCTGCGTTGTGTGCAAAAATATTTGCCGCCACGTAGACCTTAACATTATAGGCGTGGGCATAATCTATGGCGCGTTCCAGTTCCGAGCTGTCAAAATTTTTTGTGTTTGCGCGAAGGTTGAATTGCTTGCCGCCAACGTACACAGCATCCGCACCGTAGGCTACTGCTACCTGTAATTTTTCAAAATCACCTGCCGGGGCCAAAATTTCAGGCTTTTTGCTATTATTTTCGCTTACCATAGAAGAAACCTCCGAATACAGTCAACACCGCAAATATGATTAAGTAAACTACAGCGTGTTCCCGGCTTCTTTGTACCAATGCGTATGTCATAAAACCTGCACCGCCAATTGCGATAAGGGGGGCAAAAAAGCGGTTAAACCAGTGGATGCTTTTCTCCTTGAAATTACGTGCCATAAACCCAATAAAAATAGGAATCTGTAGTATGAAAAAAATCATATTGTAAAAGTCCGGCAAAAAGAACCAAAATGGTTCGCCGTTGGGCAGACTGTACCAGCCGTTATAATTCCCGTAAATAACCGTTAGCCAAAGAAAGCTTACACCCACGCATGTAACCATACTGCATACGGGTACGCCGGTTTGCGGGTCCAGTTGAACCATCCTGTTCGAAATTGGGCCGCGCCCGCGCCGCGCAAGTGAGTACAGCCCGCGGCTCATGCCCATACAGCACATATTTAATATACCCAGCCCAGAGATTATTACAAATATCATGATAATATAGCTTGCGTGATACCCAAAAATGTTTGCGAAAGCCGCCCTTGTGGCCACTTGGTTAAGGGCAGGGTTCATTAGGGCGTATGGGTCTGCTGCGCTAACCACGCCAATAAAATACAAAATATATATTACCATTACCAAAAAGAAACCAAGCAGTAACGCCACAGGAAACTTACGCTTGCTGTCATTAACCTCGCTGTTAAACGCCACTGCGGCTTGCCAGCCGTTGTAGGCAAATGCCGTAGCAAAAACAGCACCCATAAAACCGGCACGTGTAACATTGCCGCTAACTATACCGGAGACAGCTTGCGAATACCCCCAGCCATCACCTGCAATATGGGCAATTACCACACCAACCGTGCCCATAAGGAGTAAAGGAATAACGCGCAAGACAGTGGTTGTGGAGTTGAAACGAATGGGCAGTTTTGGCGCAAGGTAGTTAAGAACAAAGGTAATTACCATGTAGAACGCCGTTAGAAAAAACACAAACGGTGTGTTTCTGGTAGCTTCGTGTCCTGCTAAAGCGGCGGTAAAGCTTGCGGTTATCCATGCGATAATTGCATAGCCCGCAGTTTGATACATTATGGCAAAAAACCAGCCGCATAAGTAACCAAACCTTTTGCCCACTGCTGCTTCTGCGTAGTCTACCATGCCATGTACGTGCTCGTATTTACGCGCCAGTACAGAGAACATGTATACACAGGTAGCTATGGCCATACCGCCCACTAACCATGCAAGTACGCCCATCCATATGTTACCGTCAACATATCTGTAAACGGTTGGCGGCTGCCAGAAAATACCCGTTCCAACAACAAAGCCAACTACTATGCATATGGTTACAAAAAATTTATACTGCCGCTTTAGAATATTTTTTTCGATCATCTTGTACTAAATCTTAATTGTCTTGCCCAGCGTGCAGGCAGCCACAATTCAAGGTCTGCGCCGTTTGTAGCTGTTATTGTCACATCTGTTCTTGGCGCGATTTGTATTGCGTGATTAAGCGGGTTTGCGTCGGTTACATTGCGCACCCTGCCAAATACAAACCCTGCCGCAGTTGTGGCGGCATTGTTTTGTATAACAAATTCGTGGCGGGTGTTATTGTATATTGTTAATGAACGCCCCGGCGTTAAAGTTATACGGTGTAAAGGTGTTTCTTGTGCGCGGGAAATACGGAAGTGTACCCCGTACCATTCCGCAGGAAATATTATAGAAGGCGTAATACCGTTTGGTACCGGCGCAACCACCATCCGTTGGTTTGCAGGTATCTCTATGGTCCCCAGCCCACGCTGGCCAAAAGCGGAAATGTTGTTACCTGTAGAATATATTACATATTCTAAAACATTTGCGCCCTGTCTTACGCTGCGCCTGGTTTCATTTTGTAGATTAAAGCTGTTAACATAATGTCTGCTGCGGTTTTCTATTTGTGTTGGCCATGTAACATTTAAGCGGAATAGGGCAGGGGAATCGGATTCTTGCAATTCAAGCCCATTTTCAAGATAGAATTTTGGTATTTGAAGGGTTATTTCATCATCACCGGAGTTGGTGATAATCGCAGACTCACCTTCTGCAAATATAATGCTGCTGCCGACATCTACGGTGCCAAAGGTATCAATGTCACCGTCATAATAGCGTACAAAATCCAGTGCGGCATCTCTTACACCGCGCTCTACAAAGGTTAAAACACCAACAGAGTCTTCACCGGTATAACTTACATAAACGGATTGCCCCGGCTGAAGTACGTGACGTACTACAGCAACAGAATCACCAGAAGTTGCCGTAATTTCTTCGATACCGGCAAACCGCACAATTAGCTGCTCTGCGGCCTCTACAGCGGTTATTGTAATTTCTGCTCCGCTTTGAAGGGTCAAATTTACCGTTCTGCGCGGTACGGCTTCTATTGTGTTGAATGTAACTTGGTCATCCAAAACGGTGGAATAGTCTATTGTAAAGCCCTGTGTAATATCCGACGAACTAATGGAAACGGTGTAAGAACTATGGGGATGACTGTTGTAAAGGGTTAGTGAACCCTGTCCCGGTTCCAAAATGTATCGGGCCAACGCCCCGGCAGCGGCCGGTTGGGATGTTATTTCGTCAATATCCGGGAAGCTGATTGTCAAAAGCGTTTCAGATTCAGCTATTGTAACTGTAGTTTGGGCCCCTGCCTGTAAAGTTAATGTCATGCTGTCACCCGGGGCAATTTCTCTTATGCCAAATGTTGCATCATCGTTTAGAAGTGTTACGTATTCAATGGTAAAACCATACTCTTCCTCTGGGCAGCGGATAAACACCGAATGAGGGCGATGGGTATCGTTGTTGGTAATTATTAGCGAACTGCCGCTTTGCAATGTTTGATATATTGGCGCAACCGTACCGTAACCAACGCGAATATATTCAAGCCATGCGCTTGGGAAGAACATTTCCCCATCTAAAATAGGGGTTATGGTAATAGAATGACGGCTTCCCAGTTGTATCTGGTTGGTATCCCTTTCCCCATGGCTTGTTACATGGCCGTCACGCCCACGGGTAATGTATTCGAAAGCGAAGGTAGAACCGGTAACAGGCGGCTCTATACGCAATGTATAGGATCTGTCACTTGTATTAGATAGGGTGTACGCTTGCCCTGCCAGCAAATCTATGGTGTGAATTGCAGGCTGCGCAAGGTTTTCTATGTCAATATAATTTGCCAAACGGCTTGGGAAGTACACAGATGTTTCACGCAGTGCGGCGGTAACAGTAATAGAGCCGCCAAACGGGATACTGATTTGCGGCAGTCTGACTTCACGTGCAAAATCTGTACTGTGGCCCGCCCGGTTAAACACAGCATAATCGAAGCTTGACAGCTGATGGGTACGTATGTGTAGGTTTGCGCTGTGATTATTGGCAAAATTTACAGTTTGACCAACGGGGATATTAACGCGGCGCAGTGCGGAACCTGCCCTTGAACTAAGCCTTATCCGGGACGAATCGAAAGACACGGACAGCGGCGCAAGTGGCGTAACGGCCACGCCCCCCCGTCCGCTTACGGAAAAACGCCCGGAGCCGGTGCCAAAGCGTGTTATTTCACCTTCCGCATCCCAGGCCACAATGTCATACCTGCCTGTGCCTGTAACGTTTACATGGGAAATAACCCTTGCGTCTATGCCTGTAAACTCGTACACATTACCGGGCTGCAATGTGCGGCTGGTTTGTGACGCATAAACTGCTGTCGGGGCCAAAAGCACCAATGCAAAAGCACACAAAGTTAATAAAATATGTCTCATAGAAATAGACTCATCCCTTTCTGTTAAAGCTGCAATAAAGCAGGCAGCTTATGTATATAGTCACTATACCACGAAACATGCCACATTTACAAGGTTCATTCTATGAAGTTTTTACCATTTTTGTAGTAAAGTTCAGCTACTCACAGAGGCACAGAGTTCACAGAGATAATTCATTAATTTTTTTCTTCCTTTGTGTCCTCTGTGCCTCCGTGAGGAATATTTTTTACACCAATCGCGATTAACAAACTTACCCCCTGATATCAGGGGGTAGCTGCAATTTGCCGTACTGTTTAGTCGTTTTTATTGGGCACGCCAAATATCGGATAACCTCTGTCATCAAAAGTAAATGCCTGTACGCAAGTATGTCTGTCCGGGTTGTCCAGCGGGCTGCCTACTATTTCAGTATAATCTCTTGCGTGGAATACAATCAGCGGCGTTTCTCCGTCTTCAGCAACGGTGAAACTATTGTGCCCCGGGCCGTATTTGCCATTGTCTACACAAGAGCCAAATACCGGGGTTTCACTTTTTGTCCAAGAGCTTGCATCAAGAAGGTTACTGTCTGCCATAGCCGTTAGAAGACCGACACAGTATTCGATGCCGGTTGCGTTTGCGGAATACGCAATAAAAATTTTGTCGCCGTGTTTTAAAACTGCCGGACCTTCTGCAACCGGAATTACCGAACACTCCCAATCGTATTCGGGTTTCACAAGCATAACCGGTTTTGTTTTAAGGGTCCATGGGTTTTCCATTTCGGCAATGTAAATATTAGAATTGCCGCGTATTTCCGGGTCTTTTTGCGCCCAGCAATAGTATGTTTTGCCGTTGTGTACAAAAACTGTTGCGTCTAGGCAGAAACTCTCCATTCCGGTTTTAATTTCCCCTTTTTCCACCCATTCACCCATGGGGTCGGCGGCCTCTAAAGCATACATGCGATGCTGGAATGTGTTGTGAGTTTTATGACCCTCTGTTGTATGGGCTGCCGCAAAATAAATATACCACTTTCCCTGTAGATAATGTATTTCCGGTGCCCAAATAAGTTGGCTTGCAGGCCCGGAATCATGCTTTTTCCATACAGTTATTGGCTGTGCAGCTGCCAATTCTGCAATGGTGTCGGCAACCCTTAGTTCAATCAAGTCAAAAGCCGGAACACTGGCAGTAAAATAATATTTGCCATTTGTGTGACGATAAATAAATGGGTCTGCCCTTTGAGGGATAAGCGGAGTTGGATAAACACACGTCATACTTTCACATCCTTTTTTGGAACGCGCACATGCGCGCTTTATATTGCAAGTTTAAGCTATAAAAGCCCGGTTGTAAATTCCTAATTGCACAGTGTTGACAGGACATAAATACTTAGTAAAATATACACATGACAATTTTATGACAAAAATAAATTAAAAGGCGGTAATGAAAATGAACAACCTACCACGTCCGGAGTATCCACGTCCGCAATTTGTAAGGGATTTGTGGCTTAACTTAAATGGAGAATGGAACTTTGAGCTTGACAAAATTAACGAGGGTATGAAAAACAAATGGTTTGAAAACCCAAACTTCTCTGCAAAAATTCAAGTGCCCTTTGCGTACCAGTCAAAACTTAGCCAAGCGGAGTGTAAAGAATTTTCTGATTGGTGCTGGTATAACCGTGAATTTACAGTACCCGCAGAAATGTTGGGCAAGCAAATTATTTTGCACTTTGGCGCGGTAGATTATCAAACATGGGTATATTTAAACGGTAAGCCGGTAGGCACACACGAAGGCGGTCATACGGCATTCAGTTTTGATATAACTCCGTATTTATCCGATAAAAATAAGCAATCTCTAACTCTGCGGGTATACGACCCCCTAAAAGATGAAACAATCCCCCGCGGCAAGCAGTTTTGGGAAGAAAAATCCGCAGGTATTTGGTATACCCAAACCACAGGAATCTGGCAAACCGTATGGTTGGAAGCCGTAGAAGAAGTACACATTAAAAATGTACGCTTTACACCGGATATAGACAAAGGTACTGTTGTGGTTGAAGCAAATCTGTCCGGCTGCTGTATAAACGCAATGCTGGATATTGCAATTTTGTACAAAGGTGAGCAGCTTATCCAAAGTAGCCTTAAAGTTACCGGTTCATATGTAAGGCAGGAGTTTGAGCTTTACAACAGGACAATTTTCCGCTCCGGTTTCCATGGCGGCGGCATGGCATGGTCCCCGGAACATCCTAACCTTTTTGACGTAAACCTGCGCCTTACCACGCCAAGCGGTACCGTTGACAATGTTAGCTCCTACTTTGGGCTGCGTAAAATCCACACAGAAAACGGCAAAGTGTATCTAAACAACAGGCCATACTACCAAAAATTAGTACTGGACCAAGGCTACTGGCCGGGCGGGCTTTTGACTGCCCCAACCGACGAGGATTTGAAAAAAGATATAGTTTTATCGAAAGAAATGGGATTTAACGGCTGCCGCAAACACCAAAAAGTAGAAGACCCGCGGTTTTTATACTGGGCAGATAAATTGGGATACTTGGTTTGGGGGGAATGCGCCGCATCTCCGTGCTTTAGCGAAGAAGCCGTCGCCCGCCTTACAAAAGAGTGGATAGAAATTATCGAGCGCGACTACAACCACCCTTCAATTGTAACTTGGGTACCCATTAACGAAAGCTGGGGCGTGCCAAATGTAGAGTACAGCAAGCAACAGCAGTACCATACGCTGGCCATGTATTATCTGATAAAATCCCTTGACCCAACACGTCTGGTAATTTCCAACGACGGCTGGGAAATGACAAAAACAGATATTTTGGCAATCCATAACTATAACCATGGCCACAAAGACGAAACACGAAAATACGAAATTTACAAACAGAACCTTTCCACAAAAGAAGACCTGATAAACTCTAAACCCGCGGCAAGAAATTTGTATGTACAAGGCTTCGAGTACCAAGGCGAGCCAATTTTGCTAACTGAATATGGCGGAATTGCATACAAACTTGATGGCAGCGAGGGCTGGGGCTATACCATGGTACAAAGCGAAGAGCAGCTTTTGGAAGACTATGCCCGCATAATGGACGCGGTATTCGCGTCAAAAGCATTGCACGGCTTCTGTTATACACAGCTTACAGACGTAGAGCAGGAAATAAACGGTCTTTTAACATATGACCGTAAGCCTAAATGTGACCCTGCAAAACTACGTGAGCTAAACAGCCCCAAGCGATAACTTATGAAGGCAGGCGAAAAATTACTTCTGAGCTTAATTGCCTTTGGCGTATTAATTTTTGCGGTAACCGCCTGCGGCGGCCGGGAATACAAAATATACCCAAACGAACCGCAAGAGCATTTAACTTTACTGACGGAACAGGAGGCGAGTGCGTTGTTTTATACAAACCCGGTGGGCGTTGTGCAAATTGGCGACCCGTTTGTGCTGTTGTCCGACGACGGATATTTCTACATGTATGCCACATCCGGCGGCGGCAGTTTTACCGGCTGGCGTTCGCCGGACATGGTTAATTGGACACGTCTTGGCGTTGTTTTTCAGCCCCCGCGCGACCACTGGGGTATGGCAGATTATTGGGCCCCGGAGGTATTGTTCCACAATGGGCGGTACTACATGTTTTACTCTGCCCGCTGGCGCGAAAACGGCAGCCTTCGTATTGGCGTGGCTGTAAGCGACAGCCCGGCAGGGCCATTTGTAGACGCGCTGGACAGGCCGCTGTTTGACTTTGGCTGGGCGGCAATTGACGGGCATTCGTTCATAGACGATTGCGGCACGGTATATTTGTATTTTTCCCGGGATTGCAGCGAGAATGTAATAAACGGAATACACGAAAGCCACATTTACGTTGTAACACTGTCTGACGATTTGCTAAGCGTAACATCCGACCCTATTTTCCTGCTTGCCCCAACACAATCTTGGGAAGCGCGGGGGACATGGCGTTGGAACGAAGGCCCGTGGGTAATAAAACATGAAGGAATATACTACCTTATGTATTCCGCAAATTATTTTGCCAGCCGGGAATACAGTGTTGGATATGCGACCTCGGACAACCCGCTTGGCCCATTTGTAAAGCATGATTTAAACCCGATTTTGCATGCCCAGGCCGGTTGGACTCATGTTTCCGGCCCGGGACACCACAGTGTTGTGCGTTCGCGGGACGGGCGGGAATTATTTGCCGTTTATCATACCCACACAAACCCCGCAAACCCAAGCGGCAACCGCCAGGTTCAAATTGACAGGATGGGTTTTAGAAGTGACGGCACGCTGTTTATAAACGGGCCAACCGCAAGCCCTATGCCAATGCCTTCTACGGAAGACGGCTTTAGGAACATCGCAATGGAAGCAGCTGTGGAAGCAAGTTCTGCCCGCCACCGGGAACAATTTATTATAGATGGGGCCATAGGAATTGACCCCCGTCATAATCACTACGATTGGATAAGCGATGACAGAGGCCCTCAAACTATAACCCTAAGGTGGGACAGGCCTTTTGAGATAACTGCGGTTATGGCATTCCCCGGGGTGGGGATGCAAGCCGTGCCACTGAGAGTACGCGTAAACTCCGTTGGCGGCGCGGGTATGGAAGAAATAATTGAACCGCCAATTATCCCCGGTGCGGCGGCAATAGCCGCGTTCGAGCCCAGGGCAGCGGATTATGTCACAATTACGGTATACCCCCATAGAGATAATATCCCCGTACGCTTGTCGGAAATTTTTGTACTGGGCAGGGAGATTTAGTCATGAATCTAAACATGAAAAAATATATCGCCGGTATTGTACTTGCATTTTGCACGCTGTTTGTCCTGCCGGTATCTGCCCAAAGTATAAACACAGGCGAATATGTGGAGTTTACCGTAACCGTACCGGTTGCCGGTATGTACGAAATTTGGGTTTACTACCGCACCAACCCCGCCCAAATGCGTGCTACAGAAGTTACCCTTTCCATAAACGGTCAAATTACAAAGCCTGAAAAACGCAGGCTTAATTTTGAATCCCTTTGGATACGAAACGAGCCGAACGCAGACCGTTACAATAACCAAATCCCGGCCATGCCAACAGCGTCCGCGGATATTTTATCAAAACCGCTGGAAGACTCTGCGCACATGATCTCGCGCCCGCTAACCTTTCAATTTACGGCGGGCACATATGCGTTAAATTTCCTGTCTAACGACGGGTACTTGCACATTTACGATGTTGCATTGCGTACCCCGCGGCAAGTACCTGCCTACACCGGGGGCAATGCAGCGGGCCGGAACATAGTTATCGTTGGTGGTCAGGAATTTCATTCTGCAAACTCGCCGTCTATCCGTGCTTCCGGCGAATACAACCCTGTGCTGTACCCCTACGATGCTTCACGCCGTCTTTTAAATTTGTTGGACGGCGGGTCATTCTTCCGCCCGGGCGACAGGGTTAATTGGCAAGTGGAAATACCCGAAGACGGCTGGTACCACATAGGATTTATGTACCGACAAACCGCGAAAACGGATTTCCCCGTGTTCGTGGATATTTTGGTTAACGGAGAACTGCCTACAAGCGCGGCGCAGCATGTGCAAATGCACCATGCCACCACCTTCCGCACAATGACAGTACCCGCTTTAGACGGCAGTGACCAAACATTTTGGTTTGAGCGGGGCACACATGAGATAAGCCTTGTAATCCGCGTCGAGCCATTAAGCGAGGTATACGGGCTGGTAAACACCATGCTGCGCGAGATTACAGACTTTAGAACAGAAATAACCCGCCTGACAGGCGGTGCGTCCGCAGACAGGCACAGGAATTTCCGCCTGGATGAATTTCTGCCAGATGTCGGCGGCACATTAGCCAATTGGGCCGGTATGTCGCGGCAGGCAATGGACATAACCTTACAGTATTCTAATGGGCGTGTGTCTTCTGTATTCGCTGGGCTTGGTGTAGCGGAAACTACGCTGCTTTCCCTTGCAGAGCGGCCTCACGACTTACCGCGCCGTTTAAACGAGCTTTCCGGCGCACCATACAGTGTTACGCGCTTTTTGGCCCAGGCACTTCAGGATATGGACAATAATCATTTGTCAATAGACAGAATTTTAGTTTTCCAGGCAGATGCAGAACTGCCCGTACGCCCAAGTTTACTTACACGTTTTGTAGAGGCCATTCGCCGCTTCTTACTGTCATTTACCCGCCGCGAGTTTGAAGCGGGGCAAACAAACCCGGATGTACTTCAGGTTTGGATGGCACGTCCACGCCCCTTTGTAGAGCTTGCCCAGCAAATGGCAGATGCGGAGTTTACTGCCGCAACAGGTATTCAGGTTGACATTTCCATTATGCCGGACGTAAGCCGCTTCGCCCTTGCGGCGGCGGCAGGTAACGCGCCGGACGTTGGGTTGTCTGTTCACTATGTACTTCCTTCCTATTTGAATATACGCGGTGCCCTTGCGGATTTGCGCCAATTTGATAATTTCCGCCACGTGGCGACACGCTTTCCGGAAGGGCTTTTTGTCCCCGGCATAGTTGAAGGCGGGGTTTATGCCCTGCCGGAAACCATTAACTTTTGGGTAATGTTTTACCGTAAAGATATTTTCGAGCAGTTGGGCATCCCCGTACCGGATAATATGGACGAGGTAATTATGATACTTCCCGAGCTTCAGCGTCGGAGTATGAACTTCTTCTTCCCGACGGCGGGTATGGGTGCCATGAAAGTATTCCCCGGCACAATGCCGCTTATATTGCAACACGGCGGCGGTTTTTTTGGGGATTACATCGGCCCGTCGGTTTTAGACTCGGAAGCAAGCCTTGAAGGCTTCACATTTATGACAGACCTTTTCACCGTGTTTAACATGCCTATAGAAGTGCCGTTCCCCGGGTTTTATCAGGAATTCCGCACGGGAACACTGCCAATAGGCATCGCGGACGTTGGCACATACAACCTTTTGATGAACGCCGCGCCGGAACTTGAAGGCCTGTGGGGCATTGCCCCGTTCCCGGGTATTGTACAGCCGGACGGAAGTGTCCTTAGGTACACCACCGGCGGTGATACTTCCAGCATAATTTTTTCCTGCAGCAACATGCAGGAAGAAGCGTGGAAATTCCTGGACTGGTGGAGCAGTGACGATGTGCAGTCAAGCTACGCCACAAGTCTTGTGGCACTTTACGGCACAACGTTCCTGTGGAACTCTGCTAACCGTGCCGCGTTTGCCCAACTGCCAATCCCCGGCGCGCACCGCAAAGTAATCCTTCGCCAGACAGAATACATGGTGGAAGTGCCTTGGGTACCCGGTACCTACATGGTAGAGCGGGAGCTTTCCAATGCGTTTAACTCTGTTGTAATTAACGGCATGAACCCCCGCCGCGCCATGGATATTGCAGTAAAACGTATAGATCGTGAAGTAGACCGCAAGCTGGAAGAGTTTGGCTTTACCAGGGGCGGCGAATTTGTAAGGCCCTTTGTAACCCCAAGTGTAGACGCGATATGGAAGGACTGAGAGTAGATGTATAAAAAATCATCGCCGTATATATTCTTGGCCCCGTACTTGCTGCTATTCACAATTTTTATCGTTGTGCCGGTGGTAATGGCCGTGGGGTTGTCTTTTACAAACTTCGACGCTATCCAGCGGCCGCAGTTTATTGGGCTGTTAAACTACGTAAACTTGTTTACCCAAGACTTGATATTTTTGCAGTATGTTTTGCCTAACTCTATAATTTTTGCAATGATTGTTGGCCCGGGCGGGTATGCCCTCGCGTTTTTTATTGCCTGGTCCCTGTCACAGCTCTCAAAGATACCACGCACAATTATGGCATTGCTGATGTTTTCGCCCTCTATGACAAGCGGTGTGGCAATTGCGGTTGTGTGGCGTATTATCTTCCTTGGCAACCCACAGGGGCATATAAACGCGCTGCTTTTAAACCTTGGAATAATTACGGAACCCATTAACTTTTTAGCAAATGCGGATTTTATTATGCCCATTGTTATAATTGTAACCCTTTGGGGCAGTATGGGTGTTGGCTTCCTGGCCATGCTTGCGGGTGTCCTTAACGTAAACCCGGAGCTTTACGAAGCCGCCGCCATAGACGGGGTAAAAACCCGCTTACAGGAAGTGTTTTATGTAACAATTCCGTCCATGAAACCGCAGATGCTGTTTGGTGCGGTAATGAGCATTGTTACGGCTTTTCAGGCAGGGGCAATTGGTGTCGCGCTTACACTTAGCAACCCCACGCCCCACTATGCCGCGCAGCTAATGGTAAACCACATAGAAGACTACGGCTTTATCCGATACGAAATGGGCTTTGCTTCTGCAATTTCCGTTGTGCTGCTGGGCATAATTTACGGGTTTAGCGCAACAAGTCGTAAGGTATTCAGGGAGGATTAAGTATGACAAAGACAAACCCAAAAGGTTTTGCTAAAAACCAGATTCCAATTTACCTGTACTTGATTCCCCTGGTAATTTTTATGGCTGCGCCAATTGTGTTTATTACTTTCCACGCGTTTAAACCCATGGATGAATTGTTTGCGTTCCCTCCGCGGTTTTTGGTGTACCGCCCCACAATGGAGAATTTTAACGCGTTGTTTAGGGTTGCGGCGGGTTCTACAATCCCTGTTTCCCGTTATGTATTTAACTCTGTAGTGGTGACGTTTGCGGTAGTGTTTGGTACGGTTGCAACCGCGTCAATGGCGGGTTTCGCCTTGTCCAAAATGAATTTTAGGACTAAAAACGCGATTTTTACAATAAATAATTTGGCCCTTATGTTTGTGCCTGTGGCGGTAACTATTCCCCGTTATTTGACGATTACGTCCATAGGCATTGAAAATACGTATTTTGCGCATATTTTACCCCTTGTTGCCGCGCCTGTTGTAGTGTTTCTTATAAAGCAGTTTATGGACCAGGTACCGGACTCTTTGGTAGAGGCTGCGACAGTGGACGGTGCAGGCGCGTGGAAAATTTACATTAACATAATGATACCCATGGTACGCCCTGCCCTTGCTACCGGCGCGATTTTAGCCTTTCAAATGGCGTGGAACAATATAGAAACAAGTGCGTTGTTTACTACGTCTGACAGTATACGAACTCTGGCGTTTTACATGAACACACTTGCCGCTGCGGGAGGAATCGCGGGGCAAGGCATGGCTGCTGCTGCTGCGCTTATAATGTTTGTGCCAAACCTGCTGCTGTTTATTATACTGCAAAGCAAGGTTATGAACACCATGGCACATTCGGGGCTTAAATAGAAAATTACCCCCTGATATCAGGGGGTACCGCTCACCAAGGGCGACAGGAGGTGCATTAATTGCGTAAAATAATTTCGTGTGTATTGATACTCATATTTGTTGCGTGCATACCGGCCACCACGCTGGCTAACGTACCGTTTCAAACGTTTACCCGCTCTGGGGATCAGTTTGTACTTACACAAACTGCCTACGAGCCGTATACTACAATTTCCCGCATTGGGCCTTATACAATGTCAAACCCGCAGGATATCCGCCTGGGGTCCGACGGGCTTTTGTATATTGCGGACACGGGCAACAGACGGATTTTAGTAGCCACCCAAGACGGGGAGTGGGTTAAAACGATAGGCGCGGGATATCTGCAATCTCCCCAGGGTGTATTTAGGACAGATGACGGCTTGATTTATGTGGCGGATACAGCCGCACAATCGGTTTTTGTGTTTAACGGTGCCGGGGAGCTGGTTGACACTTACACACGGCCCCACCACCCGCTGTTTGGCCGTTACGCGCCGTTTATGCCGCAAAAAGTAGTGGTAGACCGCCGTGGAAATTTGTACATTGCAAGCCAGGGTAACACAAACGGCGTTATCCAGCTTGCAACGGGAACGGGGGAATTTTTGGGCTACTTTGGTGCCAACACAACAAATGTAAACCTGTGGACGGCATTTAGGCAGATGATAAACCGTGACGGGACAATTCTTGTGGCACCAAACACAGTGTCAAATTTGGCTATATGTTTCCGTGGGTTGATATACACCGTAAGTTTTGGCGACGCCATGGGGTTAAAACGCTTAAACGTTGCGGGCCGCGATATTCTTGAGCTGGAACCAATGTGGAATTTCTCCAATTTTGTCGCGGTAACCATAACAGAGAAAGGCAATATTTTTGCCGCCACCCATAACTGGATAGTCGAATACACTGCAGAAGGCGACTTGCTTTTCCTTATGGCAAGTAACGATGACGGCCGCCAGCGGGCGGGCTTGTTCAGTTCCATTTCCGGTATTGCCGTAAACCAAGGCACAATTTTTGTACTGGACGAGTTAATGGACGTTATCCAAGTACTTGTGCCAACAGAATTTGTTAACGAAGTTCACACAGCCTTTGCCCTGTTTAACGAGGGCCGTTATTACGAAAGTATGGTTCCGTGGCAAAACGTAATGCGCATGAACTCCATGTTTGCTTATGCAGGCGTTGGCTTGGGCGAGGCCCATTTCCGCAACAGAGAACACGCAGAAGCCCGTGCAGCATTCCGCCGTGGGTTTAACCGGGAAGGCTACTCGGATGCTTTTTGGGAGTTACGCTCCGACTGGATGCGGGAGAATACAGCTGCAATTATAGTTTGGTTGTTTGTGATATTTGTCGCCTGGAAAATTATAAAGCAGGTTGACAAACGCGTGGTTAAAGTTTTGCAGCCCGTAAGAATTGCCTACGCAAAAGTAAAAGACGTTACAATCATTTCCCAATGTGTGTTTACCCTGCGCAATATTACCAACCCTTACGAAGCTGCCTA
Organism: Bacillota bacterium; assembly: GCA_009786175.1. The sequence continues at coordinate 27,661 of WQTQ01000224.1, forward strand.
TGGCATTAAACATGAAAATAAGGGGGGGTATATTTCCGCGTTTATACTGCTGTTTTGGTTTTATGTACTGTATGTTGCCGATCGTTACTTTTCCGGTTTCCTTTTCCGCAGTGTGCCGGACGGGCAGTACGATTTGCTTGGTGACGCGGTATTTATAATTGTGCTGGTTGGCTTGCCCACAATTTGCTGCTACTTGGTAAGTGCTATTTCTGACGGCGAAGCAAGTTTTAAGAACTTGTTTGTTGGCGTAATTTACGCGTTTGCCCCGTTGTTTATCTTTAAACCCGTTGTTATCCTGTTGGGTAACGTGCTTACATTAAATGAGTCATTCTTTATTACATTTTTCAATTTTGTGGCATACGCCTGGACGGCTGTCCTCATTTTCATGGCTATAAAAAACTTAAACGACTACAGCTTTGGCAAGACGTTTAAGGTCGTGTTTATCACAATTTTTGTAACATTAATTTGCGCTTTGCTGATATTCATTATTTATGTACTGGTTATGCAGGTGGCAGACTTTGGGGTATCTGTTGCAAGAGAGGCGGTGTTTAGAATTGTTGAAGATTAAACGTTTCTTACTAATGTCCGCCCTGTTTATCGCGCTGTTTATACTGGCGGCATGTTCCCGGGGTACAACAAATGATGAACCGCCTGCGGGGCATATTCCTGAATATATCCCGCCTGTGGGGACCGCGGCCAGCTTGCTTGCAGATACGGGGCGCAGCTTACACGGCCATGTGCTGGTTGCGGAGAATGACAATTTTTCGCTGTATCTGTACGAGCCACGTTTAAGCATAATTATCCGCCACCGTCAAAGCGGCGCGTATATGCGCTCTACCGTGGATGTAGCCCGCACTGCGGATAATAATTTGTGGCAGGGTCTGTATATGTCCGGGGTTACACTGGATTATATCGTGGGTATAAATGTACACTTTGCCCGGGCTTGCTTGTATCACACAGAACACCGACTGGAAGTGTTTTACCGGGAGGACGGGTTTAGTGCCCAAGTATTTTTTCCGGAAATTCAAATTGGCTATACTCTTGTTGTAACCCTGCAGGAAGACGGTTTTACGGCAGAAATACCACAGTCATCCATTTTCGAGAATGACCCGCATATTACAATCGGTGCGTTTTACGTGTTCCCATTCCTTGGTCATTCCTACTTGGGGCAGGACGAAGGTTACATGTTTATCCCCGACGGACAGGGCGCGATAATAAAACTTCAAGACAACGAAAGACGGTTTCACACCCCGTTTGCAGAGCCTGTTTTTGGCAGTAACCCGGGGCTGGAAATTGAAATTTCACCGGCTATGTTTGGCAATTTCATATTTACAAACGAGCCGGAAATGATAATTATGCCGGTTTACGGTATGGTTCACACAGGGCGCGGGATAGGCTTTTTGGGCGTAATAGAATCCGGCTACGAAAACGCGGTTATCGAAGCCTTTCCAAACGGTGTTAATACGGATTTTGACTGGATAAGTTCCCGCTTTATTTATTCTCATGTGTACCAGCAGCCTACCGGGATGCAAAGCGGATTTGTGAGTACCCGTACGCCGCGCCCAAACAGGATTGACCTTAAAATGCGTTACATTTTTGTAACCGAGGACGAAGCCACATACACAGGGCTTGCGATTGCGTACAGGGATTATTTGCAAAGGACAGGGGCGTTTGCCTCTGCTCAAATGGACCGGTTCCGTACAGGTATCGACTTTTTGGGGTTAGAGCAGCGGGAATGGGCATTGTTTAGGCTTAATGTTGGCATGACAACCTTTGCCCAGGCAGAAGAAATTTTACAAACTCTTGCGGATAACGGTGTAGACGGGGTTTTTACCCGTTTTGACGGCTGGACCGCCCGTGGCTCTATGGTGTCACTGCCAACCAGGGAGTTTAACCCATCCCGCTATCTTGGCGGGCAGCGCGGGCTTAGCAGGCTGCAGGATATGGTTACACGCCTTGATGGCGAGTTGTCGCTGGTTGTTAACCCGCTAGACATCCACGTGGACGGTAACGCGTTTCAGACATTACACTCTATGCGGCGTGTAACAGGGCGTACCATGGACTTTATCGGCGGCTGGTGGCGGGTAACAACGCCAACGCGCACCCTGGAATTATCACAAAATGTGGCAAGTGAACTTGGCCGGCGTGGTTTTACTGCCGACATAGACCGTATGGGAAGCTTTTTGTCTGCCTACAGTGAAGGCGGCGTATATTTCTGCCGTGCGGATAACGCAGCGGTTTTCCGCGATGCTATAGGTTTGTTTGAGCATTACAACCAAGCCCCGGTTTTAACCGCGCCGTTTGCATATTTGTGGCAGTACGCCCGGGCGTTAACGCTAATGCCTTCTACGGGGTCCGGATATTTGTTCACATACAGGCATGTGCCGTTTTTGTCTATTGCCACATCCGGCAAAATACCAATTTATCTAGAGCATGTAAACTTCCAGGCGAACCAGCGCAGGTTTTTCTTAAACTTGGTGGAAACCGGTGCAAGGCCCATGTTCTTAATTACAGCGGAAGATGCCGCGCTGTTAAGGCACACCCCCCGCAACGATATTTACTCATCTGCATTTGAGCTGTACAAAGAGCAAATTATACAATATCATCTGGAATTATCCGCGCTGCACGAACGCATCGGTGACGCAAGTATCGTCCGCCGCTATGTAGATGACCGGGTTGTGCGTATAAAATGGAGCAACGGCTTGTGGGTATATTTGAACTATGGGCGGACAGAGGCGGTTATAAACGGTGTTACCGTTGGCCCCATGTCTTATAAAGTAGGGGGTAGCCATGGTTAAGAAAAAACGGAGATTGCGCCCTTCGGGCCGAACATTGCGCAACTGGATATATGCCTATATATTTTTACTGCCGTGGCTGGTAGGGTTCTTCTTGCTGGTGCTTTACACATTAGAGCGGTCGTTTTATTTCAGCCGCAATATAATTCGCATAACCCCCGCCGGGCTGGTATTTATACCCCACGGCTGGGAAAACTACCGGGACTTGCTGCAGAATACGTTTTTTATACAAAACTTAGTTTCGTTTACCATACAAAGCGTGCTGCAGACTCCGGTAATTGTGTCCTTCGCACTAATCATCGCCATATTGTTAAACGGCAAAATTAGGTTAAGGGGTCTGTTTCGCGGGCTGTTTTTCTTGCCGGTAATTATTGCCACCGGGCCTGTAATGAACGAACTTGCGGGTATAGGCGCGGCTACGGTACCTGCGGTAAATACTGCGGCCATAGCAGGTGCGCTGTCGTTTTTGCCGCCCATGGTGCAAACCCCTGTTGTAAACTTGTTCGGACAGCTTATTATGATACTGTGGAATTCCGGCATACAAATACTAATCTTTTTGGCGGCATTGCAGAAAATAAGTACCGAGCAATACGAAGCGGCCAAAATAGATGGTGCCAGCGGATGGGAATGTTTTTGGAAAATAACCGCCCCGGCAATAAAGCCCATGGTATTCTTAAATGCGATTTATACAGTTGTATGGCTTGCCACAGGCGGACAAAATCCTGTTATCGACCAGCTTGCGTTTTTTATGCACAGCGGACATCACGGCTACGGCTATGCCTCTGCTGCGGCGTGGATATATTCCGGGTTGGTACTGTTACTGCTGGGTGTATGCTGGCTGCTGCTTCGCGAGAAGAAGGACAAGCCGTCAAAGTATGTGAAGCGGTTAGCTAAAAGGAACTGGTGATGCCATGAAAACTATAAACTGGTCCAAACGCAAAGACAGACTGCGCAAGCACATGTTTGGCAGCCGCGAAAAAAACGGAATACTATTGAACATTGTAGTGTATACGCTGCTTATTAGCATAGGTTTTGTGTTTTTGTACCCCATATTACACATGTTTGCCATAAGTATAATGGGTCCCACAGATTTGCTGGACGCTTCTGTAAGGTGGATACCAAGAAGTTTGCACTTGTCAAATTACCACCTGGCGTTTATCACCTTGGATTACATTAGTACCCTGTGGAAAAACATACAAATCGCTTTGTTCCCAACTGCCTTGCAAGTTATTTCTACCGCAATGGCAGGGTATGCTTTCGCACGGTACAATTTCCCCCTTAAAAAAATATGGCTTGCGGTGCTAATTTTCACGTTTGTTATACCCCCGCAAATTACCATGGTACCAACATTTGTATTGTACACAAACCTGGGCCTTACAGGCTCGCTGCGCGCGTTTTTACTCCCTGCGCTTTTGGGGCAGGGTTTTAACAGCGCGATATTTATCTTAATTTTTTATAATTTCCACAGGCAAGTGCCGGTGTCGCTTATCGAAGCGGCAGAAATTGACGGCGCGGGGCATATTTCCAGCTTTTTTCGCATTTCCATGCCCCTGGCGGTTCCGGCCATTATTGTTACCACGCTGTTTTCCTTTGTGTGGTACTGGAACGAAACATTTTTGGTTAACTTGTTCCTGGGCTTCAACAACACGCGGGATGAAGGGCTTACCACGCTGCTGCTGGAGCTGACAAGGTTTAACCAATCTTACGCAGGATCCATTCAAGCTGCAGGAATGCCGCCGGATCTGCTGAATGAAGGAATTCGCATGGCGGGGACCATGCTTTCCATAATACCCTTAGGCATCTTATACTTGATACTGCAAAGATATTTTGTAGAAAGTGTAGACAAAGCAGGGATAACAGGCGAGTAGAACTTGCCACCCCAAGCAACAAAACAGAGAGGAGCTTTTTTAAGATGAAAAAAGCAAAAATTTTAGTACTTCTTACACTGGCTATGGCACTTGTGCTTGTAGCCGCATGTAACCGCGGTAATGACGGCGGGGGCACAGGAACCAATGTTGGCACCAATGTTACAACCGGTGATGCCGGTGCAGCCGCAGATAACGATGCCGCGGCAGACCCGGGCGAAGCAGCGGCACCCGTACGGGAACTTCCGCCACTTTCAACAGAGCCGATTACACTTACTTTCAGCACATGGCACTACTTCGAGCTGGCGCAAGCCGTAGGCGAAGCTTTTACGGAAAGACACCCCAACATCACAATTGAAATTGTAGAAATCCCCGGTACCCATTACTACATGGATACACTGCTTTCCATGGCAGCGGCGCAAAACTTCCCGGATATGTTTGGCTTCCTAAACCTTGCCGTGCCTATTAACAATGGCTGGTTCCTAGACTTTTCCGAGTATTGGTTTGACGACCCCGATTCATACATGCTGCTCGATTCTTTGCATTACCATGTATTAATTGACGGACGTGCAATGCGTTTCCCGGAAGCGGTACTCCCACAGCTTGTTTACTTGGATAGAAACGTATTTGAACTTTTGAACGAGCCAATGCCTCCGTTTAACTGGGTTTGGGAAGATATGCTTGAGCTTATCCCACGTATGACAAGGCCGGACATGGGTATTTTTGGCTACAACATGTTCCTTGGGCCTGTTACATGGGCACCTGTAGTTCTTAACGATGCTATTTCCGAATTTGGCTGGGACGGCGAAAACTATAATATGCAGCAATGGGCGCAATACCTTAACCAGCAAATTGAATGGGAGCGTCTGGGTTACCGTGCAATGTCCGGCAATGATGAATGGGAAGCGTTAACAGGCGACCGTTACATGTGGCCGGGTGTATCAGGCCGCGTAGCAATGCAAATGGATGCAATCTGGACATTTAACAATTTGTATGTACGTGATCATTACCGCGAGCGCGGTATTGACATGGTACCTTACGCAATACCAATGGGACGTAATGCCCGCACAAACAGACGCCCTGCATTCGTAGACTTTGCAGGTATTTCTTCAGCTACAGCGCACCCGCGCGAAGCATATGAAGCTCTAAAATGGATGACATTCCACACAGATGCATGGCATGTCCGCAACCAAATTACACCACTGCTAGAAAACGCGGCAGGCAACCGTATTTTCTACACACCAAACCGTTTCCCGCTTACCAACGACCCGCAAGTTTGGTCAGATTTCCGCAACTTGTTCCCGCTGGACGAACCTGCATGGGACTACTTGTTAAATGCTTCCCACGAGCCTGTGCCACTTGGCGGCCAAGGTATTTTGGGCTTTGCGGAATGGCACCATGCAGAACATGTTAACGGCGACTTTAACGGTGTTATTGGCGTAGGAAACGCTGTGGCACAAGGTGTTATCGACGCGTTTGACGTTGTACAACGCATGGAAGAAACCGGCCGTGCTGCACATGAAGCAGCTGTAAACAATTTTAGAATAATGTTTGGCCAGCCGCCAAAAAGATAATAATACTGCCAAGGCAATTTGCCTGTAATCAACCGGTCCCAAAATGGGACCGGTTGATTGGCAGTTAGATGTAATTTAGGAGAGTTTACGAAAAATGAAACCTGTATTATTAATGGCCGTCATTATATTTTTGATGACGGCTTGCGGTTCCCAAAGCGATATAGATAACGATGACTATAGAGAGGTGCATATGGACCAGCCGGTTCTTTCTTCCCCCGGTGCGGGTTTCGACTTTAACGACCCTCCCGTCCCGGAGTTTAGGGAAGTATCCGTCCATGACCCGTCTGTTTTTAGGGTGGGGGATACGTTTTACATTATTGGCTCCCACATGGCGTCTGCCCGTACAACAGATTTTATACAATGGGAGCAAATTTCCAGATACGTAAACGAGGATAATCCGCTGCTTTACAGCCTGGAAGATTTCCGCGAGGCTTTTGAGTGGGCGCGGACAGATACCTTTTGGGCAGGGGATATTCAACCAATGCCCGACGGGCGATTTTTTATGTACTATTGCAATTGCGAAGGCTCTAAGCCCCTTGGCAACATAGGCCTTGCCATTTCCGACAGTCCTACGGGGCCATTTCGTAACCAAGGGATTTTCCTCCGCTCCGGTATGCATGGCATAAGCGAAGACGGTACCCCTTTTAATGCAAATATCCACCCAAATGCCATAGACCCCCACGCTTTTTTCGACTCCAACGGTGTGTTTTGGATGGTATACGGCTCATTCTCCGGCGGGATTTTTATCTTGGCAATGGACCCGGAAACCGGGTTTCCATTGCCCGGGCAAGGGTACGGGCGGCATTTGACCGGCGGCAACCACAGCCGAATAGAAGGGCCATATATTTTATTTAGCCCGGAAACGGAATACTATTATTTGTTTTTGACATTTGGCGGATTGGGCAGGTATGAAGGTTACAATATGCGCGTCGCACGCAGCAAGCGGCCTTACGGCCCTTTTTATGATGCCGCCGGAAACCCTATGTCAGAGGTGATGGGCCCCAGAGGTTCTTTCTTCGATGACAGGGCAATTGAACCTTACGGCACAAAAATAATGGGTGGATACTGGTTTAGACGTGAGCGAGGGGAGCCTGGCCGTGCTACGGGATACCGGTCACCGGGGCACAACTCGGCTTACTTTGATGCAGAAACAGGGCGGTATTACTTAATTTTTCACACACGCTTTGCAGAAACACATGAACACCGGGTACGCGTCCACGAAATGTTCCTAAACGATGACGGATGGTTTGTAGTATCCCCATTCCGTTATGACGGCGCGCCGCAGCGCACCTTTTTGCCGGAACATGTACCAGGAAGCTGGAAGCTGATTAACCATGGCTATGAAATAAACTACAATCCGGTTTTGTCAACAACCGTAAACTTTAATGCCGACGGCACGGTAACAGGCCCCAAAAGCGGCCACTGGTCACTGGAGGAAGACGGAAAGACGTTTAACGTTACCATTGACGGCGTTGCGTACAATGGCCGCTTACTGCGCAGTTTCGCGAGCGACCACAGGATGTGGGTTATGTCATTTACCGCCATCAGCCAAGACGGAATTGCTCTTTGGGGCAGCGGGATTGCACTTCCGTAATAATCAAATTTTATGGCTGGTAATACAGTTTAACAGATAAGCTAAAGTAGCGGAGGGACTAAAGCAGTGCAAACACAAATAATGAGCTTCAATATAATGGAATACATGGTGTGGGTAATCGAAAATACTGCCACAGAGTTTTTCAACGGAAACAAAACCGCAGCGTACGAATCTTTGAAAAACAGTGGCCTATATCAAATTTATATGGATACTTACGAAACAACGCACACTCTCGGACAAGAATATCTTATAGAAGAAGTAAGGGAATACTTCATTGTAAATGGAGTTGAACACGTTGGCAGGTAAGCCTTTTACTACTCCCTTTTATTATCTGTGAAGTAGATGTCTATTTTTTTATCGGTTAATTCATGATCATTATTATACTTTTTGATCGTAATTTGTGCCTTCATACTATCATCCACACGCTTGAAGTTAAACTCACTAAACTCCTCACACATAAAGCTAAATTTGCGTCGGAAAAGTTTACGCACATTGTCATTGGCAGTGGTAAAAAAGACTTGCTTGCCGTTACAAACAGCAAGTTCGCGGATAACATCTATGAAAGAGAGGATGTTCAAATCATCTATGTTTGCAATTGGCTCGTCTATTAAAATAAAATTAGGAATGGTAGGCATAGACGAATTGAGTAGCAAAAAAATTGACAGAGCAACGGCGGTTTTTTGTCCGGTACTCATATTACTAATAGTAACATATTGAGAATCCCAAATACGGAAACCACACATCTCGTCCTTATATATTTCTAGTCTATCAAATTCTCGAGGGGTGTGTAAGGCGAGAAAAATATTGCTTATGCGGCTAATGTTTTCCAAGATAAATGCATCAGAGTATTGCTTTGTCTCTTTTAGTATTACAGTTGTAAATAATTAAATTTGCGATAATGATACCACATAGCAACAGCCTGATGGATTCTGCGCCATCTAGTCCACAGCCTGATATGCGCGA
>WQTQ01000225.1 GCA_009786175.1 Bacillota bacterium
CCAGAGTACCTTGGCGATGCCATAAGAGAATTTGCAGCATATTGGGATAGAATGGTACCTGCTGTTACAGCTTCTTGGTCTGTTGGCCTAACAAACGTAAACAACCGCGTTGTTAACTATACAACAGATCGGGGACGTTACACAGAAGATGGAATGTGTTGGGTAAGATTAGGTTTGTCTGCACCTGTACCATACGCGCACAGATAATCCAGGATATTTTATGGGGCTGTCTCAATAGCCTGAAAACGATAATTTCCTAATGCCTCGAATCGATTACCCCCTGATATCAGGGGGTAATTTTTACAAAGAAGCAAATATCGCTAATACCATACCCCATTTTATCTGCAGCCCAACGATTATGCGAATAACGCTCCATCCACCAGTCGCCGCAATCAGGAAGCCACCCGAAGCCTTCTTCCTCAAGTTTTTTCCAAGCGACATCTTCAATTCCTTCCATATAAATTTCATCTTCTTTTCCATAGATCCAACATACACCTAAATCTCTCTTTGGGAAGTCTTCGTATTCAAAACCTTCGGGAACGACCGTACCTTCGGATGTAAAATATCCAAGCCAGTATTCAAAGCCGTCTCGCATACTCATTAATCCCATAGGCGCATCGCCGTCCTCGTAAAAATCCCTGTGAACACCCTTTAGCTGTTTTTCAAGAATTGCGTACAATCCTTTCTCCTTCCATTCTTCCCTCGCTTCTTTTTCGCCCGGATATTTTTTCCCTATGAACCTCATTGCGCCAAGACTTTTAAGTCTGTATGCTCTAATCGCAAGCGGCGTTGTTATTCTTATATCGTCCAACTTTTCTGTCACATCCAGTAAATGGTTTATATTGGACGGGTTTCCGTTATAGTTTGATGTAGCCAATTGAGCTTCAATTTCTTTTAATTCGTGCAACAGCGCGACCTCATTATCAATATCGTCAGCCTTTTTGCCTAAGGCTTCCAACACCGCATCTGAACTGGACGCTTCAAAAATGTGCTTGATGTCCTTTATGCTAATATTTAGCTTGCGCAGAATTAATATCTGCTTTAACCGCGTAATCGCTACTTCATCATACATTCGATATGCATATTCCTCATTGCGTGTACTGACTATAAGCCCCATATCTTCGTAATAACGGAGCGTTCGAGCAGTGACACCATAGCGGGATGATACCTCTTGGATTTTAGATAATTCGTTCATGATATTTTACCTCCAAATTTGTTTTTGCCAAAACGGCATACATTAATTATGCAGGCTTCCCTAACGGCAGAGTCAAGAGACGTTAAAATTTATTTTACATCAAAATACCCCCTTTATGTTATACTAAGTGTAACAAAAATAAGAGGGCGATGGTATGTACGCCCGCCCGGCAGAGGAGATGTATAGATGAAAATTGAACGTACATTAAAAGGCGATTTTAATTCCTTAATATACGCTTTGGATCATGGCATCTTAAGCGGGAGTATATCCGCGACATTCCAAGGGGGCAGCTACTTTACAATGGGTGATGTGCGCTGTGCCGTACGTGTATACGAACGTTACAGCATAATAGGCAGTAATCGTTTGGCGGCTAACATTACCCTGCTGGGCGAAGGGGATAATTTGCTACTGTCCATTATTACATCCGGCGGGAGCCAGGCTGTTTTCTTTAAAATTAATACATTTGGCGAAGAGGCGTTTGCAAATAAAATTGCCAAAATTGTAGACAGGTGGGAGCAGCAGGAAGGAAGGCTGCAATGAGTTTTGATAAGCAAATCTGCCGAAAAAATACTAACTCTGTAAAGTACGACTTTGCCGCATATTATGGCAAGCCGGAAGACGCCACCCCGTTGTGGATAGCGGATATGGATTTTCAAATACCCCCGGAGGTAACCGCCGTTTTACAAAAATGCGTAGACCACGGCATTTATGGGTATACAGAGTCGAAAGAGCCGTACTTTAGGGCGGTACACAATTGGTATGCCGCGCGGTACGGCTACCACACAAAGGAAGAGTGGCTGGTCAAAACCCCCGGTGTTACATTCGCCCTTGGCATGGCTATAAAGGCGTTCACATGCCCGGGTGACAACATATTAATTCAGACGCCGCTGTACCCGCCAATTGCAGCTACTATTAAGCTGAACCGCCGCAATGTTGTAGACAATACACTTGTGTACAATGAAGGCCGTTACGGGATAGACATGGCAGATTTTGAAGCGAAAATTACGGCCAACAATGCAAAAATGTTTATTTTGTGCAGCCCCCACAACCCTGTGGGGCGTGTTTGGACGCGGGAAGAGCTGCAAGAAATGGGGCGGATATGTAAAAAGCATGATGTGCTTGTAGTGTCGGACGAGATACACTGCGACATCGTGTTCCCGGGGCATAGGCATCACGTTTTTTCTACGGTGTGTGATGATGTACCGTCTGTAATATGCACAGCCCCCAGCAAGACGTTTAACATTGCGGGGCTTCAAGTTTCGAACATATTTATACAGGACAGCGGCCTTCGCAAAGCGTTTTTTGACGAAGTACTGGCGACGGGCTACCATCAGCTTAGCACCATGGGGTTAGCGGCGGGGCAAGCCACCTATGAGCATGGGCATAACTGGCTGGCGGCATTGCTGGAATACCTGGGCGAAAACGCCGCGTATGTAGAAAATTTTATATCTGCCAACTTGCCACAAGTAAAAGTCGTGGATTTGCAAGGCACATATCTTATGTGGCTGGATTTTAACGGACTAGATATGCCTCACCGTAAATTGGAAGATATAGTAAATAATAAGTGTAAACTATGGCCTTCCAGCGGCCCTGCATTTGGGGAAACCGGGGCCGGGTTTTTCCGCCTAAACATAGCCTGCCCAAAAAGTACCCTTGAGGAAGCCATGGAAAGGCTGCAACGGAGGTTACAGTAGTGGAATTGAAAAAGTTGAAACAGGATTTTGCCGTTTGTAAGCTTGCAAACCGGGATAACGTTGATTTTACCGGTGAATATGTCTTCCTGTGTAAAACCGATGACGAAATTTCGCTGGTTTGTGAGGCCGCGCATGTTCCAACCGGCGCAATTGCTGTTGAGTCCGGTTGGAAGGGCTTGAAAATTGCAGGCGTTTTAGACTTTGGGATGGTAGGGATAATTGCAAAAATCTCTAATATACTGGCGCAGGCGGGCATCAGTGTTTTTGTTGTTTCCACTTATAATACGGACTACATTTTTGTTAAGGCGGAAAATTACGAAAAGTGCGTTCACGAATTGGTGTGCAATGGTTATGTCGTAGAATAATCTCAAGCGAGGTAGACATGGAAACATCGGAATTTACGTATAAAGAAGCGTCTTCCCAAGACCTGGAGCGGAGATGGGACATAAATATTGCCAACAACCCCGGTGACAACCGCTGGGCTGCATGGAAGAAAGTAGTCATTTCCGAGAATCAAAATAATATACTTCAAACCTTTGTTGTTTTGCACGACAACGAGCCCATAGGTGAAGGTACGCTAATATTTTTACCCCAAAACAACGAAATATACGGCGGTTGTGACAAGGATAACGTGGCATCTTACATGATAATGGTAAAAATAGGTGTGAAGCAAGAGGGCTTTGAAGAAAATGGTGCCCCAGTGTTTTTCATCGATTATGAGACATATAGAAACAGGTAATCATCTACCCCCTGATATCAGGGGGTAAGGAACCAATTTGGACAAAATCATAAAAGGCGTGATAATATGGTAAACGATTTTCCTATTAACCAACTTACGAAAAACTTCGCGAAACGCAACATAGATGTGCTGTGGTTTGATACCTTTGAAGATGTAAAAAGCTATCTTTTACAGGAGATTCCAGGCAGCGCGTCCGTGGGCATCGGTAATTCTAAAACGCTAAAAAGCATGGAGATTACAAAAGCCCTGTGTACCCGTGGCAATGATGTTTTTGATAAAACCCTTGGCAACACCAAAGAAGAAGTGCGAAAATTAAAGCGAAACGCGCTTTTGACAGATTACTACATTTCCGGTTCTAATGCCGTATCAGTAGATGGCAGAATCATAAATATCGACCACAGCGGGAACAGAGTTGCCGCAATTACATTTGGGCCGGACAAGGTTTATATTGTAATTGGTAAAAACAAAATTACCGCAACACATCACGAGGCTATGAAAAGGGCCAGGGATGTATCTGCACCCCTGAACGCGAAACGGGCGGGGTTTAACCCACCGTGTGTTTTGGCCGGGCATTGTACAGATTGTAATTCCCAAGAAAGAGTCTGTTATGCGGTTTCAATAATTGAAGGGCAGCATATTAAAGGGCGTTTGACACTGCTGGTTGCAAATGAGGATGAAGGTTTCTGATGGGAGTGAAGGAAACATGAACGAAAGTATGAAATGTAAAAATTGCCTATTGACAACTTGCATTCCCACGTATTATTATACCCGTTAACAACTGAATACACATCCAGAGCGGTGGAGGGACCAGGGCCCTGTGAAACCCGGCAACCGGCAAACGCACGGTGCTAACTCCCCCGGCATTATTAGCTGTCGGAAGATGTACGTTTAATGTCCATAATTACAAGCCCTGACAGTGGGCTTATTTTTTTTAATCATAAGGAGTGACCCAAGTGCCAATAAAAATCCCCAACACATTGCCAGCCAAAGCCGAACTTGAGAGCGAAAACATTTTTGTTATGACAGAAACTCGCGCCGTTACCCAAGATATACGACCGCTGAAAATTGCAATCTTAAACCTTATGCCGGAGAAGCTTGCCACCGAAACGCAATTATTGCGCCTTTTAGGTAACACCCCGCTGCAAGTGGACATTGTATTTGTAAGGCCCGGTTCCCACATGTCCAAAAACACGCCGCAAAGTCATCTTCTGGCGTTCTACAAGCCCTTCTTGGAAGTGGAAATACAAAAATTTGACGGACTAATTATCACCGGCGCGCCAATAGAGCAGATGCCTTTTGAAGAAGTAAGCTACTGGAGTGAACTGCGCAGTATAATGGATTGGTCGCGGGCCAATGTCACATCTACACTGCATATTTGCTGGGGTGCGCAAGCAGGGCTGTATTATCATTATGGCATAGGCAAAACTGTGCTGCCCGGCAAGGTTTTTGGCGTGTTCCCCCACAACACCGCAGGTGAATGCAATAAGCTTGTGCAGGGCTTTGACAGCATATTCCATGCGCCCCATTCCCGTTGGGCTGCCGTAGATGAAACCGCACTGGAAGCCCATCCAGAGCTGGAAATTCTTGCATCTTCGCCAATGGTTGGCCCCCATATAGTCTCTACACGCGACCATAAGCAAATTTTCTTGCTGGGGCATATGGAGTACAACCCAGACACACTTTTGCAAGAGTACAATCGCGACCTTGAAAAGGGCCTAAACCCCAACGTACCGTACAATTACTTCCCCAACGACTGCCCCACATGCAGCCCCGTTACAACATGGCGCGCCCATGCCAACCTTCTTTTTTCAAACTGGCTAAACTACTGTGTGTATCAAACAACACCATATAATTTGTAGAGGAGAATATCAATGACAAACATTGCAATACTGGGCTTCGGCGTAGTCGGCTCTGGCGTTTATGAAATCGTGAGCAAAAACGACACCCTCGAAGAAAAATGCGGAAGCAAAATAAAGGTAAAAAAGGTGCTGGACATCCGTGATTTATCCCCACACCCGGCACAAAACATCCTCGCAAAAGATTTTTCCGAAATACTAAACGACAGCGAAATAAGCATCGCTATAGAAAGTATCGGAGGTCTTTCCCCGGCATATGAATACTCAAAGTCTTTACTTTTGGCCGGAAAAAGCGTAGTAACAAGCAACAAGGCGGTAGTTGCCGCCCACGGTAAGGAATTGCAAAAAATTGCGGACGAAAACAATGTCAGATATATGTACGAGGCAAGCGTTGGCGGCGGTATCCCCATAATACGTCCGCTCAAAAACTGTCTTGCCGCAAACAAAATAACTGAAATTGTGGGAATTTTAAACGGCACCACGAACTACATCCTTACGCAAATGGTGACACACGGCACAACTTTTGCAGACGCGCTGGCCCAGGCCCAAGCCAAAGGCTACGCCGAAGCAGACCCAACCGCCGACGTGGAAGGTCATGACACAGCCCGCAAAATTGCAATACTGTCCGGCATTGCCTTTGGCCAAGATGTAGACTACAAAGACATACCCACACAAGGCATCACCCAAGTGACCCTGGACGACTTCCGCAAAGCGGAAGAAGCAGGCTGCACCCTAAAATTAATTGGCCATGCCAAACTAACAAACGGCAAGCCGGAATGCAAAGTGGCACCTACGCAAGTGCCAAAAGACAGCTTGCTTGCAAACGTAAACGATGTATTTAACGGCATTGTAGTACGCGGCGACTCTGTTGGGGAAGTAATGTTCTACGGCCACGGCGCGGGCAAACTGCCAACTGCAAGTGCCATAATGGCAGATATAATTGAAATAATCCGCAATTGAGTTTTGGAAAAGAAACTTTACCTTTTAGCAAATTTTGATAAAGAGACACAGTGCGTATTGTCAGGTTATTACGACGTGCTTCGCCAACATGGGTTTGTGGGGAGCCAAACAAAGGAAATTCCGTATCATTTTACATTGGGGAGCCGCGCTGTTGCTTGTGAAAGTCAAACATTAAACGACCTGGAAAGGATATGTGCCCAAACCCCGCCTATCGAAATTAATCTTGGATATGTCGGCTTGTTTGGCCTGAACGTAATATTTATTGGGCCAAACATGAATTTTGAACTGCTGCAGTTGCAGCAGAAATTTTTCCCGGATTGCGGCAGCGGTTTTCATTATTGGGCGGCACACGCAACCATTTTGATAGACCGGCCGGAAGTCATTTTACAAGCACTTCCCATTCTTGCAGAAAAATTCAAACCATTCAAGGTCTGCATCGAGAGCATTAGCCTGTACGAATTTTTCCCAACGCGGTTTATTGGGGAATACCCATTAAACGGAGGTTGCTATGGAGTATAAACTAGCGGATGTTATATCTTTAGGCCGTGAAATATGCTTGCCGGATGATGTCCTTTCTCAAATATGGGCGGCTTGGCAAAGCATGGACACGGAAGCAATGCTACCCCACATAATTCCGCTTACAAAGCCGGAGGCAGCCCAAGTCGCCTATGACGCTTTAAAGGAACTGTTTGCAGGTACCGACACAAACGGTATAAAAATGCTTACTTCTCAGCTATTTGCCGCCCTGCACACAAGGGAAATTTACGCACTAAAAGGGATTGACGGCAATATATTCATAGCCACAATAAAATGCCTTTCCAGGTTTGTAAACGAACACATGGAGTCGTACGGCTATTATGGTTTTGACAGGGGATGGTGGACGTACCGCCATTTGGCGGCCCAAATTTTTAGGCTTGGGGTATTGGAGTTTGAGACATACAATGACACCCTTTCCGTTCACATACCTTCCGACGCGGTTATGACAGCGGAAAGCCTTGTCCATTCCTACGGCATGGCGAAAACATTTTTTGCCAAACAAGGCGTAGAATACACGGGTATATTTTGCAGAACCTGGCTTCTTTACCCTGCGCTGCAGGAAATATTGCCACCAAACTCACGTATTTTGACATTTCAGAAAGATTATGAGATATTGGAATTGCACCCGGATTCGAAAAGTGTTATGCGGTGGGTGTTTAAAAATGATTACGATGATTTGACCCAATTGCCGGAAACTACAAGCCTGCAGCGTAATTTGAAAAAGCTGCTTTTGGCCGGTGGAAATATCGGGGATGCCTATGGGCGGTACGAGGAGAATAAACATGAACAACAAACTTTCAACAAATGTACAAATGCAGTTTTTGCGCCCTGCACAACTTGAAAAACGGGGGCGCGATTTCCCCGTCGTGTATGTACCCTTTGGGTTAATAGAGTGGCATGGCCATCATCTTCCTCTGGGAAATGATGCTCTTAAAGCCCACGCGATTTTGGTAAAAGCCGCTGAAATGTATGGCGGTACGGTTTATCCGCCTGTTTGGTTTCACGAAAATTTTGGTAAGGAACTTATGGTTCCCGTCTTAACTCAGCTGTTTGAACGGCTAAAACAAACAGGCTACCGGGTTATTATTGGTGTTTCCGGGCACAATGTACAGGAACAAATTGAAATGATAAACGAAGGCCTGCAGCCGGTGGTTGCCGACGGCACTGTAGCGGGCCTTGGCATGTGGGAAGTGACACTTAGCCAATGCAAAGACTCAAATACCGACCACGCGGCAAAGTGGGAGACGTCAAACATGATGTTTTTTTACCCGGAAACCGTTGACATGACAACAATCGAAGGCAAAGACTTGACTTTTGACATGGAGCCGCCATGGGGCATAGGCGGACATGACCCGCGTATACACGCAAGCGCAGGGGTTGGTGAATTAAATTGCCGCCTATGCGCAGAGTCTATCGGCAAAAAGGCGAAAGAACTGCTGGAATCTCTTCCGCCGGAAAATAGAAATTTTAACATGGAAAAGCTTGAGCCGGGCAATTGGTGGTTCATTTAAGCAACGAAAAAAAGCGGAAGGAGGTAATCTATGATACATAACACAGACTTTATTACAGATTTCATTTTTGTGGAAAATAATGTGGCCCCATGCGAAGTAATTCTTATCCCCGGCGGAAGCCGCCCACAACTTGCACAAAAAGCCGCGGAGCTTTACCACAAAGGCCTTGCGGAGTACATTCTTATAAGCGGCCACGCAAATTACCGTATCCCGGATTACCCGTCCGAAGCTGAATATCAAAAAGCTGTTGCAATTAGCCATGGTGTCCCTGCGGAGAAAATTATATGCGAACCCAAAGCCGCCCACACTATGGAAAACGCGGAGTTTTCTCTCGCGCTGCTGCGGGAAATGAGTTTCAAGTTGGACAAGTTTATTTTGGTGTGCAAAGCATTCCACAGCAGGCGGGCATTGTTAACTTATCAATGTGTATTCCCCAAGACTACGGAATTTTTTGTAGCAACCACAAATGATACCCTAAACCCAAGTAGGGAAAGCTGGACAACAAAGGATATGTACGTAAAGCTTGTTATGAGCGAAGTCGAAAAAATTGGCAGATACTTTAACGATAAGATTGCAACGCCGGAGGACAAGTTTAGTGAAAACAACTGAGTGCAGCATCAAAGAAAACCTGCGCAAATATTACAACCAGGAAGCGGAGTACAGAAACGCCTCCACAAAACAGGAATGGAAACTTGCAGAGCGGCAAGCCTTCCTTAACCTTGCCAAAGCCGAGGGCAAGCAAACCCTGCTGGAGCTTGGTGCGGGTACCGGTGACGACAGTTTATTTTTTATGGGCGTGTATGGCGGCGAAAATACGGAAAGCGAATACGTTAAAACGGAACTTTCCCAACATCCGCGCTTTTTTTCGTATTTCTCCAAAGACGCGCTGCAAGAGGTTTTGGCCATGCAATTTGAAATAATTTCATTTAAGCAATACGATGTGCAAAGGGGCAGAAGCCACGAATTTCAGTCAGTTTTAATGCGAAAAAAGGCGATGGCAAAGTGATAAAAATAGTTGAACTTGACGATGCTCTAATCCCGCAAGCAGAAAAGCTGGTTAACTCTGTATTCCGCGAGCAGGACCTTGAAGAACGGCTTAGCTTTTGGGTGTACAAAAACCGAAATAAATTTTGGATGAAGGCCGCGTTAAAATTATACGGTACAATGGAATACTGTAAATACTGGGTTGCCATTAATGAAGCCGGTGAAATAGTGGGTACAACAGGGCTGTATTCCGTAAAAAAGGACATCCATGAAGCCATTTGGCTTTCCTGGTTTTGCGTAAACCCAAATTGCAGGGGGCAGGGGATTGGTAAGCAGCTAATCGAGTTTTCTATTGACATGGCCCGCAGTTATGGCAAAAAATATTTGCGCCTGTACACGTCTGACGACCCAAACGAGGTGGAAGCGCAATTTCTTTACGAAAAGTACGGCTTCAAAGAAACAGAGCGGGAAGTTTACAAAGCATGGACGCTTATTTACAGGGAAAAGGTGCTGTAACACGGCAGAGAGGAAATAATATGAACATTTGTGTAAGATATATGCAGGAAAGTGACATCGCGGTTTTAGCGGAAGAGTTTAGCGTAAATCAGGGCTGGCAAGATAAAAACGCCGAGCATTTCACAAAATATTTTGCAGAGCATATAAGCGGCGAGAGACACGTTTTAGTGGCGGAGCAAAACGGCAGTGTGGCAGGTTATGTCACGCTTTTGCCCAACGATACAGCCGGATCCTTTGCCAATAAAAATATACCAACCGTATGCGATTTTAACGTACTGATAAAATTCCGTGGGCAGGGGGTTGGCACTGCCTTAATGGATGCGGCAGAAAATCTGGCAAAGGAAACATCTGACACAATTTGCCTTGGGGTTGGGCTGTACACAGACTACGGCACAGCCCAAAGGATGTACGCAAAGCGGGGTTACATCCCCGACGGCAGCGGGGTTTGGTACCAAAACAAAAACCTGCCGCCATACCAGCAGTGCTGCAATGACGATGACTTAATTTTGTACATGAGTAAATCGTTGAGGTGATAAAATGCTTGAAATAAAGGAAATAACAGCCCCGGAAGAAAAATCAAAAATTTGCGACAGCATTCTGCCGGCGTTGCCGGACTGGTTTGGTATAGAGGAATCCATAGTGGACTATGTGAAAGAAGTTGGCGATAAGCCATTTTATTGCGCATTTGACGGCGGCAAAGCCATTGGGTTTGTTTCAATTAAAGTACACAACCCGTACACCGCAGACATTTATGTAACAGGCATATTAAGCGACTACCACCGCCAAGGTATTGGCCGCAAGCTGGTAGAAGTTTGCGAAGATTTTTGCCGTAACAACAGCATGGAATTTCTAACAGTAAAAACCCTGGCAGAAACCCATCCAGATCCATTCTACAAAAAAACGCGCCTGTTTTATGAGGCAATGGGCTTTAAGCCACTGGAAGTTTTCCCGCTTTTGTGGGATGAGTATAACCCTTGTTTGCTAATGGTTAAATATGTGGGGGTTAGCCCATGACAAAACAGGATTACACAATTATCGAAAATTACATGCTAACCCACATAACCGACAGTGCCCATGATAAGCATCACATCTACAGGGTGTTGAACGCCGCCGTAGATATTGCAAGCCACGAGCAAGGCATAGACATGGGCGTTTTGGTGGCGGCATGTCTGCTTCACGACATTGGGCGAAGCGTGCAAATGGCAAACCCTGCCGTTTGCCATGCCAAAGCCGGCGGGCAAATGGCCTTTGACTTTTTTACATCTCACAACTTGCTTTCGCAAAAATGGCACCCGAGGCAGGCGCGCCATGTGCAGGACTGTATTTCTACCCATAGATACAGGGGTGACAGCCCGCCCCAAACAATAGAAGCAAAAATCCTATTCGACGCCGATAAGCTGGAAGCTGCCGGTGTAATTGGCATTGCCAGAACCCTTATATTTTCCGGGCATATTGACGGACCGCTGTACACGCTAAACGAAGGTGGACGCATTATTACCGGCACCGCAGACGTAGACACAGGCACATTTTTTCAGCACTACAACCACAAACTAAAAAATGTATACGATTCCTTTTATACCGCCCGGGCCAAAGAAATCGCCCAAAAGCGAAAAAATGCCGCGGAAAATTTCTACAACGCCCTTTACGCGGAAGTTACTGACAACATAAAAAGTGGCACACAGTTGACGGAGGTAATCAAGTGACACAAAATCACTTTACGGCCACAGGCATAGTCTTTAACAACTGCGGCGAGGTGCTTATGATAAAGCACAAAAAGCTGGGCGTATGGCTGCCGCCCGGGGGCCACACAGACGAAAATGAACTGCCCTGTGAAGCCGTATTACGGGAAATTTTTGAGGAAACCGGTGTAAAAGCCAGTGTTATTTCCGCGTCACCTGGCGTAGGTGTGGGTGATGATGCCCATTGCAAAGAACTGCCCCACCCATTCGTAATCCTGCTGGAAGATATTGAGCGCACATGGTTGCACAACCACATAGATTTGGTGTATCTTTGTAATGCCGAAGGGGGCGACCTTACCAAAAGCGAAGCCGAAGCGGATGACATCGGCTGGTTTACCCCGGAAGCGATAATTACGCTGGATACCTTTGAAAATGTCCGCAAAACAATAGCCGCCGCGGCACGGCATATGAAAACGGGATGAAGTGTTCATCCCTTGCAGTGAAAATGATGTGGAAATTATATACAAATGAATGATAATCTAGTATAGTAGATAAACAAAGCAATAACAGCTAAGCTGCTCTTTAAGGGGAAAGATTATGCCTTTAAATTATTTTATTGCGCTGGCGTTAACTATAACAGGAATGATATATTTGATGCTTGGCACAAATACTTATGTAACCGATACAAAATCTCATATGCGGCGACGCTACATTATCACATGCATATGGCTGGCGATATGGAGTTTTTCTTACGCGCTTATGACACTTACTCACAGTGAAGAACTTGTACGGTTATTCTGGTCTATTGGTTTTTTTGCCACATTTATGTTTTTCCCAAGTTGGGTTAATTTTTTATATTACTTTACATCGCAAAAATGGCATAGAGCCAAGCAGATAATGCCCTTACTGTATTTAGGTGCCATTGTTATTGCAGTGATAACCATATGTTCAGGTACCACTGAATTTGTAAAAACCGAGTTTGGTTATCAATTTATTTATGAAATAAGCCCAATATTCATAATTGTGAATGTATATGTTATTATCCTGGCTTCACTGATGCTGTATATGCAAATGCAATGGATGCGGTCGTCACGCTTTGTGCGTCAAAAAAAGACGGCCTTCATCTATTTTTTGTCATCAATTATTATTCTTCCGCCCGCACATATACTGGAAGGTATTATTCCCATATACTTTAATTCAAGTGCAGTCCCGTTTGCTACGGTGTTGCTTTTGTTCGTTTCTGTACAGTTTTACCGTGCAGCAAGAACAAATAAAGCCCTTGACATCAGTCTTGAAAATGTATCACAGGATATATTCACTTCGGTTACCATGCCGGTCTTGGTTTTAAACTACAATAACGATGTAGTTCTTGCAAACAGTGCGGCAAAGCGGCTATGGGAGAATGACATAATCGGCTGTAATGCAGTGGATTTATTCTTGGTGGGTAATACAAATCCGGAATCTTCATTTTTTGACGAAAATCTTGAAAACTCTAGAATTACTATTGCAACTGTGTCCGGTAACATTAACTGTAAAATGCTGCTTACCATCGTAAAAGACATGTATGGTGACGTTTTAAATAAAATTATCACAGTGAGCGATATAACCGAACTTCTTAATGCAATTGAAAAAGCGGATCTTGCAAGCAAAGCAAAAAGCAGTTTCTTGGCAAATATGAGCCATGAAATAAGAACGCCACTAAACGCAATTACCGGTATGACAGAGCTTGCTCTCCGTGAAGATATAGACAGTGTATCCCGTGAATATATAAAAACTATAAAGCAGGCCAGCTCAAATTTGCTGTCTATTGTTAACGATATTTTGGACTTTTCAAAAATTGAAACAGGAAAATTGGAGATACTCACTTCCGAATACTCAGTGCCCTCACTTATTAATGATGTGGTGGGGACTATTAGAATTGAAACTATGGATTTACCGATACGGTTTTTTGTTTATGTAGACAAAAATATTCCACATACGCTTATAGGTGACGAAATGAAAATCCGCCAGGCACTAATCAATGTACTTGGTAATGCCGTAAAATATACAGAACAAGGGTTTGTTTCCCTATCTGTTTCGGGTGAGTTTTTACAGGATGACATTGTGTGCCTGACAATGGATGTTGTTGATAGTGGCAAAGGCATAAGACAGGAAAACATAGGCTCTTTATTTGATGATTTTGCGCGATTTGATACAGAATCCAACAGAAGCATTGATGGCATGGGTCTGGGGCTTGCCATCACTAAAAATATAATTGATACAATGAACGGAGATATTTTCGTTGAATCTGAATATGGTAAAGGAAGCACATTTACAATAAAGTTTCCGCAGGAATATAAATCTCGTATGCCAATTGTCACAATACAAAACCCGGATGATGTTAGTGTGCTTATATATGAGAACTGCGAAAAAACTTCAGATTCTTTAAGCGATACATTTATAAATCTTGGCGTGAGGTATACCATTGCGTCAACCGAGTCCGACTTACACAGGCTAGTTATGGGGCATTCTTTCGATTTCCTGTTTGTGTCACACCGGTTATACAAACAGTGTGAAGGATTAATCACGAAATACAAGGGAAGCGCAAAGGTTGTCCTGCTAATGGAGTTTGACGAAACAATTTCCGAACCTGTTCTGAACAACAATGTGGAGGTTATTGTTTTACCGGCATACTCTATACCAATAGCCAATATAATCAACGGCATATCGGGCAGTTTCATATACGAGCAAACAAAAAAGCCTGTAGTGACTTTTACCGCTTCAGGCGCGAATGTGTTACTTGTCGATGACATAAAAACAAATCTGCAGGTTGCAAAGGGTTTATTGCAGCCTTACTGTATGCGGATAGATTTATGCAGCAGCGGTAACGAAGCTATTAAAGCACTGGAAAAAAAGAATTACGACATAGTGTTTATGGACCATAAGATGCCGGATATGGACGGTGTTGAAACCACGCAACGTATCAGAGAAATGGGCGTACACAATAAGTACTACAAGGACGTTCCGATTATCGCGCTGACGGCAAATGCCATCACCGGGGTTAATGAAATGTTCTTATCAAGCGGGTTTAACGATTTCTTATCAAAGCCTATTGATGTTATCCGCCTTAATAAGGTGCTTGAGAGGTGGATACCAAAGGATAAGCAGAAAAAAGTTACTAATAAAAGCATTGCACCTGCACGTGCCGAAGGCGGTGTCATTTTAATTGATGGGCTGGATGTTGACACAGGTATATCAAGGACGGGCGGGACAATCGAATTTTACATCAAATGCCTATCTGTTTTTTGTGACGACGGGTATAAAAAGATAAAGGAAATAGAAGAAAGCCTAAGTAACGGTGACATTACACTTTTCGTTATCCATGTCCATGGGTTGAAAAGCGCATCTGCTTTTATTGGTGCAGATTGGCTGTCCCGCGCGGCGAGTGCTTTGGAAGAAGCCGGAAAGCGGGAAGATATTGCATTTATTAAACTGAATACCAATAAGTTCTTGCTGTCTATGAAAAGCTTGCTTGACAGTATCAGCGACTGGAAAAATAAAAGGAGTTCGTCATGAAAACAAAAATCTTTGCTCACCGCGGGGCATCTGCCTACTGCCCGGAAAACACAATGGAAGCATTTCAACTGGCAATAGACCAGGGTGCTGACGGCTTCGAGTTGGATATCCATCTGTCTAAAGATGGGCACGTTGTAGTAACCCATGATTTTACGTTAGAGAGACTTTCAAACGGTAACGGGCGCGTTTGCGATCATGATCTTGCAGATATGAAAAAACTGAATTTCAATCAACTATTCCCCGGCCAACCGTCTTGCCTTGTCCCAACTTTGACCGAAGTTTATGCCTTGGTTGCAGACACTTCCCTTATAATTAACGTGGAGCTAAAAACAACCGATGAATTTTACTCACAAATGCCTGCAAAATTGATACAGTTAGAGCAAGAATATGGTATGATAGGGCGTGTAACATATTCGTCATTTAACCACTACAGCCTTATGGCTATAAAAAAGCTGAACCCTGGTGCTAAAATTGAGTTATTGTACAGTCTTGGCCTGGTAGACCCATGGGTTTACGCCAAATACTTATCTGCGGATGCCATAAACCCTCATTACAGAATAATAAAAGCATTGCCGGATACAGTGGCCCGCTGCCACGAAAATGGCATTAAAGTTAATGTATGGACGGTGGATTCACCGGAAGATATGGCGTTAATGCTCAAACTTGGCGTGGACTGCATAATTACTAATAAACCGGACGTTGCGTTGCGGCTCCGGAATTAAACTATAATTTACTTAGGATGTGTGTCATGGTAGGAAGACTGACAAAGGGATTAACAAAAGAAGAAAAAAGCTGGATTTTGTACGACTGGGCAAGCCAGGGCTATGTAATGATTGTTATGACTGTAATGTTTTCGCTGTACTTTATGCATTCTACTAATTTGGCGGGTGCAGACGGTGCTTTAGGGCATTTGAGCTTGGCCAATACTGTGGCTACAATTATTCTTGGTGTATCGGCACCTGTACTTGGGACCCTTTCCGGCTACAGGGGAATAAAAAAGCTGATATTCACTTTGCTGGCCTGTATGGGGATACTCGGCACCATCGGGCTGGCCATTGTGCCGGAGCAATGGTGGTTTATGCTGCTGATTGTTTTTATTATTTCTTCGGTAGGGTTTTCTGGGGCCAATAAAATCTATGACGCTTTCCTGGTAGATGTTTCAAAAAAAGAAAACATGAACCGGGTATCTACACTGGGGTTTGGCTTTGCGTATGTGGGCGGCGCGCTGCCCTTTATGCTGGGAATCCCATTTGTACTGTTGGCCAACAGCGGTGCCATTAATATGTCCATTGCTACGGCGTTTAGGATTTGCTTCTGGATAGCCGGTATATGGTGGATTGTGTTTAGTATCCCAATGTTCAAAAACGTAAAGCAGCAAGTAGGCGTAGAAAAAGAGAAAAAATTTGTTCGTAAAAGCTTTATCGGCGTATGGACGACATTTTTGGATATTGCAAAGCACAAACATATTCTGATATTTTTGATTGCATTTTTCCTGTACAGCGATGGGCTGGGGTCTATAATCCGGCTGTCTACGGGCTTTGGCTCGACCATTGGGCTTGGTGACACCGATTTAATAATAATATTGCTGGTGACACAGTTTGTGGCGTTCCCCAGCGCAATCATATACGGGAAAATTTCAGAGAGAATTGGCACAAAGAACATGATATATTTTGGTATTGCTACTTACTGTGTCATATGCATGATTGCACTGCAAATGAACCCGGCCCGGGACGAGCAGTTTTTGCTAATTATGTTCTGGATTTTGGCCATGCTGGTGGGTACTGCCCAGGGAGGCGTACAGGCTCTTAGCCGTTCGTACTTCGGACGGATTGTCCCAAAACAAAAATCTAACGAATATTTTGGGTTTTACAATATTTTCAGCCGTTTTTCATCGGTAATAGGCACTACATCTTTTGCCATTATATATGCACGTACAGGTCAGCCACACCGTGGGATTGGCGTAATAGCCGTATTATTTATCGCCGCCGCAATAATATTCTACTTTGCGCCGGATGACAGAAAACTTGCGGAAAGCGAGTAAATAATAAATCTGGAGGAATTAACAAATGTCACAATTTAACAAAAGCCTGGCCGAAACCTTAAAGGGTGGCGTAATAATGGATGTATCTACGCCGGAACAGGCAGAAATTGCCCAAAAAGCAGGTGCGTGTGCCGTAATGGCATTAGAACGCATACCGGCAGATATCCGCACTGTAGGCGGTGTTTCCCGTATGAGCGACCCTAAAATGATAAAAGGGATACAAGCTGTCACAAAAATACCGGTAATGGCTAAGGTTCGTATCGGACATTTTGTGGAAGCGCAAATTTTACAAGCTATAAACATCGATTGTATAGACGAAAGCGAAGTGCTTTCCCCGGCGGATGACATGTACCAAATTGACAAAACTCAATTTGACGTGCCTTTTGTATGCGGCGCGAAAGAACTTGGTGAAGCACTGCGCCGTATACTTGAGGGTGCATCTATGATACGCACAAAGGGTGAGCCCGGTACCGGCGACGTAGTACAGGCCGTACGCCACATGCGCAAAATGATGGGTGAAATCCGTGCGTTAACGTCAAAATCCAAGGATGAACTTTATGATGCTGCAAAACAATTAGCGGTGCCTTATGAACTTGTAAAATACGTTGCGGAAAACGGCAGACTTCCTGTTCCAATGTTTTCTGCAGGTGGGGTTGCTACACCCGCAGACGCGGCTCTTATGATGCAGCTTGGCGCGGAAGGGGTTTTTGTAGGTTCAGGCATATTCAAATCCGGCGACCCTGTAAAGCGTGCTTCGGCTATTGTGCAGGCGGTTAAGAATTACAAGGATGCGAAACTTATCGCAGAAATTTCTGAAGATATTGGCGAGGCTATGGTTGGCATAAACGAGCAGGAAATAGAGTTAATGATGGCAGAACGTGGAAAATAATGAAACAAAAAATTACAATTGTGGCGTTAATGTTAGTATGGATGCTGGCCTTGTTGGGTACGGCATACGGATTTGTGACAATCCACCGTTTACGTATGGAGGCCGCCCCCCAAAATGTAAATGCCGATGCCCAAGATTACGAGCCCCAGGCAACATTAACTGCCGGTGAACTATTTCACACAATAGAACAAAACGGTATGTATTATGCAATTATCGGTGATTATTTGTTTTATGTAAACCCGGACAATGGTAGCCACATGTATCGTTTTAACTTATCGACATATTATCACCAATTGTACTTGCAGGTACCGGTTTTTGGTGTTATAACAAATGGAGAAGTACTGCTTGTCATGTTTGGTACCCCGCCGGATTCCGCGATTTTGGCTGTTGATCCTGTAAACGATTACACGCAGATTATTGCCATAGACGTAGACACCTACAAGGAATGGCGTATAGATGACGGCATAATTTTTTATTGGGATACCAGCGGACGGGAGCGCAGCATCTTACCTTGCGGCAGGCCAATTGTTTTGTAAACTTTTTTTGAATATCATCGTATGTATTTACACACCATAAAAAGATAAATACCAATTAGGAAGGGATGACTCAAATGAACGAAAAATTGCGCGTATTGGAATTGCTGGAGGCCGGTAAAATTACGGCAGATGAAGCGGCAAAATTGCTGGAGGTTCTTGGCGGCTCTAAAATAATGAGCAAAGAAACCCGCGATAATGTGGAAGAAAAGCTTCAACAATTTGCTCAGGATGTAAGCAAGTTTGCTAAAGATGCAGGCTGCAAAATGCAAGAGTTTTACAAAACTGCAGAGCCAAAAATTAAAAAAGCCAGCCAAACTGCTTTAGAAAAAGCAGCGGCTGCCTTAGATGGCTTAGCATGCAGTATCAGCGAATCTATTGAAAAAGCCGAAGCCGGTTGCTGTGACGAAGGATGTGACTGCGGCGGCAGCGATGACGAGCCAAAACCAAACTAAATAAGCGGAGAGAAGAGTCGAGAAATCGACTCTTTTATTTTTACTCTTCGCTTTCGTTGGTTGTATGTCCGCAAAGTAAGTAAGCGACAGTCTTCCATATCGCGTTCAAAAGCCTTTTCTAACTCTTGGGTAATTGCGGCGTCTTGTATAAATGCTTGGGTTTCAAAATTAATTTTAAAGCTGCGTACATCCATGTTGGCAGTGCCCACAGAGCATATTTTTGAATCTATCATAATTGTCTTGGAATGAATGAAGCCGTTTGTGTATTCATAGCCTTTTACACCGGCACACATTAATTCGCCTACGTATGAAGACCCTGCCCAATACACAAAAGGATGGTCTGGGTTGGCCGGGTACATAATACGCACGTCTACACCGGAAATGGCAGCTATACGCAGGGCTGTAAACAATGCATCGTCGGGTACAAAATAAGGTGACTGAATGTATACGGATTTTTTCGCTTCCATTATCATGCGGCAGAAGCCATGCAATACATATGGGTAAGGCGTATCCGGCCCGCTGGATACTATGGTGATTTTTGCACCGGGCTGTTTTCCCGTCGGCTTAAAATAGTCTGGGTTCATTGTCATTTCCGTTGTTGTATTCCTTAGGGTTAAAATAAAGCGGCGATGATTTGTGGATTTTAGTAATAAAGAGCGGGTACGCATTTTTTCTGCAGAAAAATTCCAGTCCATGATAAATCGCAGGGTTAGCGGAGCAACCGCACCGCCAATAATACGCATGTGCGTATCGCGCCAATTGCCAAAGCGTTCGGCCCTGCCAAGATATTCGCGGCCTATGTTAGACCCCCCAAGGTATGCCACACTGCCATCTATTACAGCAATTTTGCGGTGGTTACGGAAGTTTATACGTACGGGAACAGGGGGGAGAAACAATGCTAATTGCCCGCCTGCGTCCAGCAGCGGTTGGTACATCTCCCGCGGCGTTGTTCTGCACCCCATACTGTCAACCAGCAGGCGTACTACAAGTCCGTCTTTTGCCCTGGCGGCAAGGGCATTTATCAGTTCGTGACCCACTTCGTCCCCGCGCATAATATAATATTGCACAAATATAGTTTCTTTTGCCTCGGCTATATCTTTTAGCAATGACTCAAATTTTGTAACGCCGTTATGGAATAGGGTTACTTGATTATTATCGGTGATTTCCCCTTCGTTTGCCCCAAGCCCTTGGTACGCAAGAAGCATTTTGTCATCATCTTCGGATTTTTTTAGAAAAACCTTTTGCTTTTTACTGTCTTGCCCAACAAGCATGTATACAACAAAACCCCCGATTGGAACAAGAGCAATGGCGGCAACCCATGCCCATGTGGCAGCAGTGTTGCGCCGCTGAACAAAAATTACAAAAATCATAAACGCAATGTTAAGAACAGCAACAAATGCTAAAAGAAGTAATTTTATAAGAAGAAGCGTATTAATATTAAAATCTGGCATTGTTTTACATCACCTCATAATAAATATATCCACAGATAGTAACAATGTCAACATTTACCGGATAAAACCCAAAAACGGGATTCGCCCTTTAGCGATAGTCGCTTCAGGACAAATCCCGTTTATTTATGAAATGCACTATGCCAGTTCTTCTGCGGAAATTACACCGTTGGCAATAGAATACTCTTTTAGCTCTACGTAAAAGCCTGCGTATGATGTGTAGTAATATGGAAATGTAAAAATGATGTTAAGGATACCGAATGTAAGGAACCCCAGCAAAATCCATCCGATAAAGCTAAGGCTAAGCACAAACAGTTCGGCTTTATGGCCCTTCATCATGCGCATGGAAATTTTTATAGCTTCCTTGGCTGTAACGTTTGGGCAATCTGCAAGGATGAACGGAACCATGGCGTAGGAAAAGGCTTTAACAATGCCGGGAATGATGAATACAAACATCCATAGCATAATAAACAAAGCCATCCACAACATCCCGCCTACTTTGCGCAAATAGTAGTTAGAGAATACGGAAAACATTTCGCCTGCGTTGGTTTCTTCTTTACGGTATACTTTGGTAAATACACCGGAAACTCCAACATTAAGAGGCAGCTCTAGAAATATGGAAGTTGCAAAAATGATTAATGTGCCTATGACACCAAAAAGGGCAGGAATGTATCCCAAAATAGTCCCAACAGCTATTATTACAAAGAAAAGAATTAATGTACCGATACTGGTACCCCATTGCTGCTTCATTGCGGTTTTTGCTTCTGCCTTAATTTCCGGCCTGGATTTTAGCATTTACATCATCCTCTAAACTTTATTTCCCCCTACATTCCCGGCACAGCCCGCCAAAGGATACGCTAACGTCAGTTATGTCAAACCCTTCTGTGCCTTTAAACCTGTGAAAAATATCTGCAAGGGTGCCTTCTATGTCAAAAATTTGTCTGCAGTCCTTACATACAAAATGGTAATGCTCGTGACAGTTATGGTCGTAATGGGTAGAGCCGTAAAAGCTGCCTATCCGCAGTAACTCACCGGTTTCGGACATGTAGCTAAGGTTCCTGTAAACCGTGGCCCTGCCAATGCAAGGGTGCTTTTGCGCCAGGTAATCGACAACTTGTTCCGCTGTTGCATGTATGTTTAATTCCTTTACTGCATCCAGAATAAGCTGCCGCTGAACAGTATTGCGTTTTTCTGTCACTTAGCTAAAATACCTTTTTAGCAAGCCTTCAAAAGCTTTACCGTGTCTTGCTTCGTCACGTGCCATTTCGTGAACGGTGTCATGAATTGCATCTAAGTTTGCTGCTTTGGCACGTTTTGCAATATCAAATTTACCGGCGGTTGCACCATTTTCTGCTTCTACCCGCAGTTCAAGGTTTTTCTTTGTACTGTCTGTAAGCACTTCGCCCAGCAACTCGGCAAACTTTGCGGCATGTTCGGCTTCTTCAAAAGCAGCTTTTTCCCAGTAAAGGCCAATTTCAGGATAACCTTCGCGGTGGGCTACTCTTGCCATTGCAAGGTACATACCAACTTCTGTACATTCACCGACAAAGTGTGCCCTTAAGTCTTCCATAATGTCTTCGCTGGCACCTTGGGCAACCCCAAGCACATGTTCGGCAGCCCAGGATCTGTCACCGGATTGCTCGTTAAATTTTTCGGCAGGCACGTTACATTGCGGGCATTTTTCCGGTGGATTGGCACCTTCGTGTACGTAGCCGCATACTGTGCAAATAAATTTTTTCATACTGACTCTCCTTTTCAAAATAGATTTTTATCTTGCCTGTTTACGGTTAGGAACAAGATTTATTTTTGATATTGTGTATCATATGATACTTGATACATTTTGTCAAGTATGTTTTTCAAAAAATTTTTCGTAGGATTTCCCAAAAACGCGAAAACAGTATATAATACTACCGCAATTTAATCATATTTTTGGAACAGCTATAACATGGAGGCTTTAATTTGGGAAGCAAAATTGCGTTGATTATTATATTTTTAACTATTGCAGTTATTTTTGTTCTTGGCCGTCACGAAGATCCTATTACTCCGGCGTTTATTGAACCTGTGTTTAATGAAGAAGAACCGGAATGCACAGACGACGCGGCTACGGAGTATATTCACGTGTTATTTGAGGAACCGGCAGACGAGCCAACAGAGAAATTTCCGGAAGAATCCGTTGGTCCCATTTCGGGACCGGCTGCAAGGCCTATGAATATTATTATTCCAATGGGGCTGCAGGTTTTTCCGGAAGATTTTGTTGCGGAAATAAATCACCCCTACGAAATTGAGACTATTGAGTTTGTGTACGAACCGTACTTTTTTGACTGCGGCGAACACATGGTAGAGGTTACAATTACAGACGTATACGGCCACTACGCCACCATAGCCGCGACCCTTATTATTTTGCCCAACGAAACACCCCCTGATATCAGGGGGGTACAAGACATAATTGTCCGGCGGTTTGGTACGCTGATGCTTCGCCAAAATGTAACCGCATATGATGCCTTTGGCAACCGGCTGGAATTTTTTGTAGACAGCCGCGGTGTAGATGTGGATACCCCCGGTGTGTATGAAATTATGTACTACGCCTATGACAGATGGGGCAACCGTGGGGAAGCTTTTGCGTATGTAACCGTAACCGAAGTAGATATAGAATGGATTTACCAACGTATAGATGAAATTTTGGCAGGTATAACAAGCACTGACGCAAGCCAGGTAGAACAGGCCCGCGCCATCCATACCTGGATGGCCAGAAATGTATCGTATTCCGCCGCAATTGGCCTAATCGGCAGGTACGAAAATGTATATCAAGGCCTTCGCCACAGAAGCGGCAACTGCTTTGTGTATTTTTACACTGCAGAAATTATGCTTACCCGCCTGGGTATTCCAAATAAGCGGATAGACAGAGTAGGGGGTGCCACCAACCACCGCTGGCACCTGATAAACCCTGACGGCCTTGGCTGGCACCACATGGATACAGGGCCGCAAAACAGTGCCGTTGCTAACAGAATTGATACATTTATGTTTACATCCAGCCAGGCTGCACAGTTTACGGATCTTATTCACAGGGTTTTGGGCCGTGCAAATTACTACACATACGATAGGGAATTATACCCCGAAATTGTATATTAACTTTTTTGCCGCCCTGGAGACAGGGCAAATGCTGTGGTTTGCCATGGTAACTGTGTTATCCCTCTTGTTTATCACCGTAATTTTGTTTTTGTTGATGATACAAGATTTGTGACAGCGGATAAACCTTTCGTCCAATTGGCCTTCCATCGCTTTCAGTTCGCCGTTATACTCCAGTATTCGGCTCTGCGTGTGCAAGCGCAGCTTATGTCGCATGGGTGTTGTTTCGATAAGAATAATGTCATCCATGTCCAGGATAATTACTTTATCCTCTGCAGATATTTTCACTGTCTTGCCCTTGTCCGTTGCCACTGTATAACGTTCGAGGGCAATTTTTATACACTCTGCAATTTTATGCTTTATGTTGGCCGCGTTATCTTTGACTATAAAATCCAAGGCTTCCACTTTGTATTGAAAGGTAACAAATGTCATTTCGGAATGGGTTGTAATAAAAACAATAGCGGCTTTTTTGCCCATTCCCCTTATGCGGCTTGCAAGCTCTATGCCGTTAATTTTTGCGTTAAGTTCGATGTCCAGGAAGAACAAAGCCGGTTCGTCTACGTTTTTGTAATGGGAAAGGATGTCTTCTGGGCTGCTTGTAGACAGTGCCACATGCGCGTCCAAGCTTTGAAACAGGCAGTGGTCGGTAATGAAAGATGTCATAAATTCCCGTTGTTTTATGTTGTCTTCGCAGATGTAGATATTTAGCATACAAATTATCCTTTCAAACTGTCTTTTACCGTAAGCGTTTGCGTAAAAAATTCCTGTGATGTTTCGGTTTGTAAATACAATCCCTTAATTTTTTCTGTATAGCTGCGGGCGGTATGCAGCCCTACACCGCGCCCGTCTGCCTTTGTAGAAAAGCCTAATTCAAACATTTTTGCCATGGGTATGTCTTTGCTTTGCCAAGTATTTTTAATTATGAAAGATTTTGAGTTTTGATTTTTGACAATGGCAATTATAAGTTTTTTCTCATCTGTTTCAACGGCTGCTTCAATGGCGTTGTCCATTAAAATCCCCAGTATTTGACACACAATTACTGTTGGCGCGCCAAGGCTTTCAATAGGGTCGAGGGCTTCTACGGCAACATCAACTTGTTGCAATGCGGCGGCGGAAGCTTTATACATCAGGATGCTTTTTACCTCGCTAATGTCAACGTTTTGCAAACTGCCCATAAGTTTATCCTGGTTAAGCAGTTCCTTGTTTATTTCAGAAAGTTCGCCGTAGTAGTATTTTTGAAGGCCGGTAATGTCCCCGCTGTCAATGTACAGCTTAAAAGACGTAAGAATATTTACATAATCGTGTTTTATAGTTCGCAGAGCCTTGTAAGACTCTTCTAAATCGTGAATATACTTTTTTGAAGCTTCTACCAGCAGCATTTCTGTCCGCAGGTGGTTTTCTTTTGACACGTACCGCAGGATAATAATAAACATTACAGCACCGGAAATGAAAAACAGCATGTACGCGATACTGCCTATGTCCAACCGTGCCAAAGCAATAGGCGTTGCAGTATTTGCAAAATTCATGTAAATAAACGTTACGGCCACACCGGCACTGACAAGCAAAAACAGCGTAATTTTACGGCCAAAAATACTCATATCAACCCGTTGTTTAAGTACGCGTTTAAGGCAATAATATGCTGCCCACGTTACAAAAGTTATGGCAAGGGTAGTTGGCCAAACGCGTGCAGGGCTTTGCCCAAGTAATTGCAACAGCAGCAACGTTGCCCCATCAATGCTGAAAAATAAAGCCTTCATGTAGATTATAAACGCAATTGCCTTGGGAATACTTCTAAAAGCGGCTATAAGTAAAATTGCAAGTGACGCTACAATTATGTGAATATGGTGGGTGCTTAGCTGAAACGCACTTACAACAGTTATTACAAAGGCCACAATAAAAATACCCATGGCATCTACCAGGAAAAACCTCTTCTTAATTACTTTAAAAGCCAAAATGTTGTCGATGCAAAGCATCATGAATATGCAAAAGCTTATTGCACCCAAAAGCATTAGTAATGTCATTTAATCACCCGTGGATAATTATACCACATATACGTGCATTCCGTTGACTAACCGTATTTGAAAAAGATATACTGTATAAAAATAGAGGAGGGCTTACTATGCCGGATCGTTTTAACCGTTTAAGAGAATTTATGGATGAAGCCATAGAAAAAAGCGGCTTCCCGGGTATCGACTGCATTATTTATCAAGACCATAATGAAATTTTCCGCCATTCTTCGGGGTTTATGGACTTGGAAAATAAAATACCGCCCGTACCCCGGGCCTTGTACAATATATATTCTGCCACAAAAATGGTAACGTGTATTGCCGCTCTTCAACTTGTAGAGCAAGGGCGTATGCTGCTTACAGACCCATTGCACAAATACCTGCCCGAATACGAACACATGCAAGTTAAATACGGCACTTTTAGTATCGCACCTGCAAGAAATAAAATAAGAATTGCAGACCTTTTTGCTATGACTGCCGGCCTAAGTTATGAATCCGGAACGCCGCACCTAACAAAACTTAAGGAAGATACAGAGGGCGATTATACAACAAGAGAATTTGCCGCGGCCCTGGCAAAAGAGCCGCTGCTGTTTGAGCCGGGCGAAGGCTGGAACTATGGCTTCTGTCATGATGTTTTGGCAGTTGTTATCGAAGAAATATCCGGTAAAACATTTGGACAATATTTACAAGACAATATTTTAGCACCGCTTGGGATGAAAGATGCCTGTTTTTATGTGCCTGACAGTAAAAAAGACAGAATTGCCCCCCAATACACCTACGACAAAATTAACAAAGTATGTAATTTAATTGAGAATACATGTCTTGCCGCATCACCCGGCGGACGTTTTGAAAGCGGCGGCGGCGGTTTGGTTATGTCCGCGGAAGATTACATTCTATTTATTGACGCATTGGCCTGCGGCGGCATTGGTAAAAACGGTGCGAAAATTATTTCCCCGCCAAGTATCGCGCTAATGGGCAAAAACCAATTACGGGGCAAGGCAATGGAGGATTTCAGAAAAGCCGGTGCATCGGAAGGCCATGGCTACAGCCTTGGTTCCGGTGTTGTTTATGATACGGCGGCAGGGCTAAGCTTCCGCCCGGAAGGCTCATTTTCCTGGGGCGGCATAGGCGGCGTACAAAACTTGGTAGACCCCAAAAACAGACTGTCATATTATGTGTCCCAACACTTGATAGCAGGGGGTGAACGCGTCCTTGGTGCGTACATGATTAATATACTGTACGGGTTGTTGTAGTGGATTAACGGCATGGTACGTGCCGTTTAGTATCAATTTGCGACATTTAAGTCAAAACTCCCCTGTCTGTGTTAAGAATATGGTAGATTCTTAATGCAGAAACTAAATTTTTGTGTTTGGGGAGGTACATAAAATGCTTGATGTAAAAATTAATAACATTCAAACAAAAGTTGTGCCGGGTACTACGGTTTTAGAGGCCGCCCGGCAAGTGGGTATAAATGTCCCTACATTGTGCCATTTAAAAATGGACGAGATTAATATCATAAACAAAGCAGAGGTCTGCCGTGTTTGCATGGTTGATGTGGCCGGGTGTGAAAATTCTATGCCTGCTTGTTCGACAGAAATAACTGCCGGTATGGAGGTTTTCACAAACACTTCCCGCGCCATACGTACCCGCCGTGCAAACTTGGAACGCCTTTTGACCAATCACCCAAAAGACTGCCTGTTGTGTAAACGAAATTTAAACTGCGACTTGCAAAAACTGTCTGCGGATTTAGGAGTCCGTGAAGTTAAGCATGACAGTATCCGTATAAAACCGCAAAAAGACAACAGCAGCTATTCTATAGTACGCGATGCAGAAAAATGCATCCTTTGCCGCCGTTGTGTGAGCATGTGCAGCGAGGTGCAAACTGTTGGTGTGTATTCTGTGGCGCAACAAGATTCCGAAGAAATTATTGAAACGGCGTGCGGCAATACCTTGCACGAGACATCCTGTACTTTTTGCGGCCAGTGCGTATCCGTATGCCCAACAGGCGCGCTTGTGGAGATTGACGATACAGCAAAAGTGTGGAACGCCATAAACGACCCGGATAAATATGTAGTGGTGCAAACTGCCCCGTCTATCCGTGTATCCCTGGGCGAGGCCTTTGGTATGCCCGCCGGTACACAAGTTACGGGAAAAATGGTAACGGCTTTACGTTCCATAGGCTTTGACAAGGTTATGGACACAGCCTTTGGCGCGGATGTTACCGTAATGGAAGAAGCGTCGGAATTTATGCACCGCCTGGAACAGGTTGGAAAGCTGCCGATTATAACAAGCTGCTGCCCGGCCTGGGTTAAGTTTATCGAGCATCAATTTCCCGGGCTGTTGTACATGCCGTCCTCTTGCAGGTCGCCCCACCAGATATTTGGTTCAATAGCAAAAACATACTTGGCAGAAAAATTGGGCGTAGACCCGAAAAAAATGGTGGTGGTATCCGTTATGCCCTGTCTGTCCAAAAAATATGAAGCCGCAAGGGACGAATTATCCCACCACAGCTACGGCCAGGATGTAGACTATGTAATTTCTACCCGGGAACTTGCCCGTATGATAAAGGAATCAGGCATCGGCTTTACCGCCCTGCCCGACAGTAATTTTGACACCCTAATGGGCGAATCTACCGGCGCGGGTGTAGGCTTTGGCACCACAGGCGGCGTAATTGTTGCCGTACTGCGTACAGTGGCAGCTTGGCTTGATGGCAAACCCCCGGAAGATATTAATTTTACGGAATTGCGTGGGCTTAAAGGCATCCGCGAAGGTACGGTTACAATTGGCGGCAAGACTATAAACATCGGTATTGCCCACGGCTTGGGCAATGCCCGCAAACTGCTGGAAGATGTGCAAAGCGGCAAGGCAAATTACCACGCCATAGAAATTATGGCATGCCCCGGCGGCTGCATAGGCGGTGGCGGCCAGCCATACCATGGCAGCGACATGACTGTTATAGCCAAACGCTCTATAGCCCTGCGCGGCGTAGACGAAGGCAAGCCCCGCCGTATGGCCCATGAAAATGCAGAGCTGCAAAAATTGTACGATGAATTCTTGGGCGAGCCCTATGGTGAAAAAGCACACGAGCTTTTGCATACGGAGTTTGTAAAACGGGGATGAGGTTGGGAATGTATGCCCGCCTGGAGGCCAGGCGGGTGGGGGTAATAGTTGCATATGTTTCTATATCTAAAGTGTTTTTTTAAATTGCTGCCAACTCTTAACAGGTTCGCACGGAAACAAAATATCATTTTCCAGTGCATCAAAGTGGGCTTTTCCGCACTTTATCTTCAGCTGTTCGGGTGTGCGGAGGTCAAATAATTTGGTTGTGCCTTTGGTTTCCAACACAAAATACAATTTTTTCTCGCCATTATGTTCAAGGTACACAGCCCAGTCAGGGTTATATGTGCCTATAGGTGTTTCAATCTTAAAGCGGTCTGAGATTCTGAAGAATAGTTTTACATCTTGGTCGTTATCCAAACTCTGTGCAAAGGCTTTCTCAACACCACTTTCATAAATTACATGGTCATATAAATTATTTTTTGCCGGAATTGCACCTCGATTTTCATGGTCAAGGCTTGCCATTAGTTCTGCACTGTCAAAAATCTCTTGTGCATAATATTCTTCGCCAGCCAGTTTTACATAGCGAATACCGTCTATCGCAAGGTCATGGCGGTTGCGGGCAATAATCTCCAATGCCTTTTCGGTGAACGCTTGGGGATTATTTAGAAAATCCTCGCCACGGTTACTGGCCTTTAGAATATGTCCCACAGTGGAGCGTTTTAAAAGCGTTTCAGAGGTTATGACACGCACAATGTCGGGTAGAATATCGTAGCCGCTACCTAATTCAATAGTACGTAAGCCACGCTCTATGTGGGTTACGCCAGCATCTTGAATATTAATATCGGCGGTTTGTGAAACAAGCCGTGCTTTTGGGATAGGCGGCATATTTCTTAATTCTTTTATACAGTTAGCCATTAGTGTTTCACTATCAATTTCCACCCTGTAGGTAGTTTTCTGTTTGATTCTATCCCATATCTCCGTAAATAGCGGCGATAACATGACTTGCTTTTTCAGTCGGACTGTAACTTCATTGTTGCCGTTACGTACAGGCAGTTTTGTGTTTGCTTGCTGTGCCAACTGCACTATGACTTTTTGTTTTGAGGCACTATGGCGCGCACTCAAATCAAGTGTACCCTCCGCAAGCTGCCTCTTCATAGGGTCGGTCATTCTGCCGTCTTTGGTTATTAGCTTTTTCTCTTGCAATTCAGTCATTATGGCGGCAGCATCGTCATAGTCGATGGTTTTTTCTTCAATAACGATTTCTGTATACGTTGCGCCGGATAGCGTTTCAATGGCTACAGGCCGGGCAGCTTCAAGGGTTTTCAAAACAACCGCTTTAACCGCTGCCGACATTTGCGGCAATTCGATTCTTGATTCTATTTCATAGGGCTTTACTGTTGCTGCAACTTTGCCACGTTCGTCTATTAACCCTTTAGTTTTTAACATTTCTACAACCGTGGTGGCTTGTTCTGCGGTGACTGTTTTTTCAACGGCTACTTCTTCCTCATAAGTCTGTCCGATAAACAATTCCATCTGAATTAAGCCAAATTTCACGCCTGTTTCTGCTTCAATTTCTTTTTGAAGGGAATCCGCAAACTCTGCAAAACTCTCATTCGCCATAACGTGCAGAATATTTATATCCCTGTCCTGTATGCGGTTGCCGTCTTGGTCTACACAAAGGCGCAAGCCGCGCCCGATTTTTTGCCGTTGGGTGAATGTAGACTTTTGTTCGATAAGTGTACATACTTGGAACACGTTGGGGTTATCCCAGCCCTCTTTTAGTGCGGAGTGTGAGAATATGAAGCGCAATGGACATTCGAACGATAACAGCCATTCTTTATCGCGCATAATGGTGTTGTAGGTATCATCATCAGCCAGCGTATCGCCTTTTGTGTTCTTGAACACACCTTTTTTATCTTGCGAAAAATATCCATTGTGTATGTTTTCGATTGGTGCGGGGAACTTGCCACGCAAAGGAGCATATTTTGGGCGGCTCATTAGTTCCGCATAGCATGATTCAAACATCTCCGCATATATGCCTTTTTCGTTCTCGGCGGTGCGGTACTTTGCTACTTCGTCTATGAAGAACAGCGATAAAACCTTGATACCTTTTCCCTGTTCCAAGAAACGTAACTCTTTATCAAAGTGGCTCTCAATAGTACGGAAAATTTGGGCGCGTTTAATAACATTCTCGTCTACGCTCCCTATGGCTTTTCCAAGTGACACGATTTCATGGTTTGAAAATTCGATATACTCACGCCCGGGAGCGCAGTCTATCCCTGCAAGTTGGTAGCCCTCGTACAAATCGCGCTTGCCGGACAAGAAAAATAAATCATCACCAGGCTTTATGGTGATGGTCTTGCGGATAACTGTGCCGCCTTTGCCCTGCACATCAATTTCAATTTTTGCCTTGAAGCCGCCCTCTTGGGTAACAGATTTTAGAGCAATGTAGGGTTTGTTAAAATCGCCCTCAATGGTGTTGCTGTATACAACAATTTGCTTTACCAAACCTCTTTGGTAGGCATCTACCGGGGTAATCTTGTACAATAGGTTGCGTTTCTCCTTATGTGTTGCGGAATAACGTAGAACGCACAGTGGGTTAAGGCTTGCAATTGCTTCCCTTGATTTTGGCGTATTATCTACACTTTGCGGCTCGTCAATAATAACGACGGGGTGGGTATCTTGAATGTACCGCATTGCCGTTTCGCCGTTCAGTTTGTCTTGTTGCTGGTTTATAATGTTCTCGGCCTTTCTGAAAGCATCTATGTTGATTATCATTATTTCTATGTTATTGCTGGTGGCAAACTGGCGCACATCAGACAGTTTTGCTGAATTGTAAATAAAATAGCGGCACGGCACATTGTCGTAATGCGCCCCGAAGTGGTCTGCAGTTATTTGGAACGACTTGTATACGCCCTCACGAATAGCAACGGACGGCACAACAATTATAAACTTGGTAAAGCCATACCGTCTGTTGAGTTCAAAAATCGTTTTAGTGTACACATATGTTTTGCCTGTGCCTGTTTCCATTTCAATGCAAAATTGACGGTCGCCCTCGGCGGTGTTGACGAATGGGTATAGGTCGTTGGTTTTGGGGAGATTGTTTTTCTTCTGGATGCGGTTCATGTTTACAAGCAAGTCACTTCCGGCTATGTTTAAGGCATTGCCTATGCCAAACTCGTTTTGATTTATGGTAAGCTGCCATTCTTCCACAATGGAGAATGTTGTGTTGGATTTACTTTGTCCGGCGAATAGGTCAGCAACGGCGTTTACTGCTTCTGTTTGGAAGTCTTGGGTTTTGAATTTTAGTTTCATGTAGTTGCTCTCATTTCAAGCTGTGGCATCATTTGAATTATTTTACCATCAAGTGCTTTACCATTAGCTTTTTTGTTACGCTTTATACCATCCGCACCCCATGTTCCCCACTGTTTAAAAAAGAAAGCCACATCTTGTTTTTCTGTTTGCTCTAAAATATTACGCACCCACTCCGGCTTCATCGGGCGTGCTTTTGCTCCGCTTTCACCTCCGACAATTACCCAGTCAATAGTTGATAAATCAATTTTACCGATGTCATCCAGCAAAGGTTCGCACGATAAGAAGCGAATAGTCGCATTTATGTTGCGAAGTGCGTCAATTCGTTTTACTTCAGATGATGATTCAACAGTAACGCCTATCCATACATTTTCTGGAACTTTTTTGCCAGAGAAATATTCAGCCATTCTATCTGAACGCTTTGTTAATATTTGATAGCGATGATGGTTTGCGAAATTTATTACGTTCATGATCTTATCTATAAAGCTAAACGGAACAGAATCATGAAATAAATCAGCCATTGAACATACAAAAATTGTATGTGGGCGTTTCCATCTTAGCGGCTCACTAAGGGCATTTTCATGTAAGGTTGGTGTAAATTCATTTGCATATTTTTCAACGCCCATTGAATTAAGTCTATGCGCCATAATTTCCGCATAGCAATTTGCACACCCTATTGAAATTTTTGAACAACCAGTTACAGGATTCCATGTTTTATCGGTCCACTCAATTTTAGTTGTTTTCATACAACACCTCCGTATGTGCAATGGCTTGTCTGCAGCATTACTTCCTTTTTATTTCGATAGTTTTACCTTTTCCATCTTGCCAAAAAGTAGTTAATTTACCTCTGGCTGTTGTGTTTGGAGTTCTCTTGACATCAATATACCCACTTCGTTCAAGCTCTTTCAGAACAGAATTTGAACCGCTACTCAGTGCCGAGATACTACACAACACACCATGCTCGTTAAAGAAATTAGCTAACACAATATTCAAACGAGTATAATCACGGATGTTTTCAAGTGTTTTCTTTACTTTATTAATTAAAATATCATCAGATACCATTTCATTTTCAGCCGTCTCGCCAAACAAGGTCATTTGCCCGCCTCTTTGTATAGTTACAACTAATTTATCAGTCCGAGCTGCAATATTATCTGCCATCAAAAGACACCCATCGGAGTGGTTCGTAGCAAAGACCATTCGATATTTTGGATGGTTTCCAATTTTGAAGCGAATAGGCATATCTAAAACATATGCGTAACTTTCTCTAAGTCGCAACTTATACTTCTCGGAAAGTTCTTTTTCTGCCTGGTATCCATCAATTTCTTTTTTGTTGTAGCGTTCAACAATATCTTGCCAATAAGTGCCGCCAGCTATTTCGTTTATTTCCTCTATCGAGTTTACGATTGTGTTATCGTATTCTTCTAGGTCTGCAAATATTTCTCCACTAAGTTCTCTAAACTCAGTCAATTTAAGGGCAAAAGCCATACGTAGTAAACCCCATGAATTAAAATTAATAAGTAACTCTGCTGACTGAAATACGCCGGGCAATGCATCAAATAGCGCAGCATTTAATGCCTTTACACCGTATGGGTCAATGTACAGAAAAACATTTTGGTCACTACCTTTTGCCAATGCACTTTGAAGTAAAGGGATTATGGTGTTCTCAAATGCCCCTGAAATTACTTCATAGTTTTGATATTGCACGGATTTCAAATTGTTTGTTAAATCGTTTGCATGATTCAACTCAATGAATTTCATGCTGATTGTTGGCATAGTATACTGTCCTTGAAACTTCGATTGACTGCTTTGCAAACATTCAATAGCAGTTAATGGCGAGCCATTTTTACCATCGTCAAATTTTCCTTTGCCCGCAAAACCATCAATATATATTGTAGGCTTCCTTGTACATAGGATTTTGGTGAAGTACGGTATTAGGTAGTATCCAAGCAAATCATCTTTAACTTCTGACCATGTCTTTTTCTCTTTGAAAAAATCACTATTTTTCTTAGGCATACTCAGTTCCCCCTATAATAACTTCATCTCAATATCCCTATCACGCAGAATATAATGCGCGTTGGATAGTGCCGTATCGTCCTCAAAGGCTTCTTCTGCTGCGATTATTTTTGCCGGGTCAAGGTCGCAGAAAGCGGTTATATCTTCCGGGGTTATCCATTTATCAAGACAGACAAGCAGTATGCAATCTTCGCTTGATAAAAAGGGTTTTTCGCCTATAGAGTAGCATTTCTTGCTACCCGCCGTTATTTCGGACACCACATAATTAAGGTGTACGCCCATTTTCAACATAACTTCAAACACAATATCCATATGTGAACGGTTTGGCTTGATGGTGTTTTCCAGCGTGTCAATTCTATCCCACAGGGTTTGAGTGTTGCCGTCTATTATAGGGGTTGAATCCCATGCCGCAAGGTTGGATGTGTCGAGTTTGAGTACACGGAAGCCAACATCCGGCGGGGTTTGTTCGGTCTGTTCGTCAAGTTGGAGCTGGGCTTGTTTTTCTTGCCATTCCCCTATAATCTTAGCCCCGGCGCGGCGGATGCGTTCTTTGCCAATTTCGCAAATGTTTTTGTAACCCGCTTTGTAGGCTTCGGATTTTTCGTCCGTTACTTCGGGCAACTGCACCATAATAAAACAGCGATTGCCGCCGTCTTCGGCGTTTAATTTCATTACAGAGTGAGCGGTTGTAGCAGAACCGCTAAAAAAGTCGAGAACAATATCATCGTCCATATAATTAGTCGCGATTTGCAACATTCGATAAATAAGACGTGTTGGTTTTGGCGTAGAAAAACCAACTATGCCTATTTTCTTTAACTCCTCCGAAGCCCCCTGTGTGTGATTTACATCATCGTAGTGCCAATGCGTTCTATTCACTACCCCTTGATGCCCTGCTAAGAGTTTCTTAAAACGTGGATATTGTGCAGTACCATCGACACCCCAATACAACAAATTATCCTTAATGTGTTCAACGCATTGCTCTTGAGAGTAAGCCCATACTGCAGTTTCCTTTGGCCAAACCTCTATGCCTGTAAATGGATTTTTTATTGGATAATAAAGATTGGGGCGTTCTGTCCTTGTCTTATTGCACGTATATGTTGCAGAGTTCCAAGAACCACGAGGGTCGTTATCTTGATTCTGATAATACTTCATTTGCTTTTCAGTTAAAGGTAAACGATTTGGAATCCACTCAATTTTATTCTTTGCATAAACCATTATATATTCAACATCATTACTGAAGTATTGAGCATCATTAGAAGGTGACGCTTTTTTGAACCAAGAGATAATATCAACAAAGTTTTCTTCTCCAAAAATTTCGTCACAAAGTTTGCGAAGATTATGAACTTCATTCCCATCAATACTGATAAACATAACCCCATCATCACGCAAAAGATTATGTGCCAACCGCAAGCGCGGGTACATCATATTAAGCCATGCCGTATGGAAACGTCCCATACTTTCGGGGTTGCTCTTGGTGGCTTGGCCTGTAATTTCCTTATATTTCGCAATGGGGTCGCTAAAGTCGTCCTCATACACAAAGTCGTTGCCTGTGTTGTAGGGCGGGTCAATATATATCATTTTCACCTTGCGGAAATAGCTTGTCTGCAATAATTTCAGCACCTCCAGATTATCGCCCTCTATGTAGAGGTTTTTGGTGGTGTCAAAATTAACGCTTTCTTCCGGCGCAGGGCGCAAAGTGCCCGTAGAACGCTTACCAGCAATGCGGAAACACTCGGCTTTGCCTTTCCACTCGAATTTATACTTCTCAAAATTCTCGTCAATGTACTCGCCGCAAAGGTTCAGCAGCTTGTCTATATCCAGTTTACCCTCGTTAAAGCATTGCGGGAATAGGGATTGTAACTTTTCACGCTCAGTTTGTTCTATATCCATGCTTTTGCCATTAAATTTATCCATTGCTTTGCTCTCCTTTGTT
The DNA here is from genome assembly GCA_009786175.1 of Bacillota bacterium. The sequence goes on from WQTQ01000225.1 coordinate 36,043, forward strand.
GGTAACTATTTTACCTTTATCATTCAAGGTTTTCAAGCTTGCCAAACCTTTTGTACGAACAATCGCTTCCATTTGAGATTTTGCAATGCTGTACAGCGCATCCATGCGCTCAACTTGCGGCATACCTTGCTCTATAAACAGGGCATTTATATTTTCGATATTGGCAAGTACAAGCAGTTGTTCAATTGTGGCATAATCGCGTATATTGTCGTCTTTATCGGGGTTTTTCTTGCGCCATTCGTAGGCGGAAGTACCGAAAAGAACGGTGTTCAGCAAATCGGCTTCGTTGGCGTAAACATTGGATTTTTGCCGCGGCGTTAGCTCCGGCGGGATAAGATTGTCTTTTATTGCATCGGTATGAATTTTGTAATTTACCTTTGCAAAAATGCGGTTTACGTTCCAGTTGATAGAGATACGGCTGTTTTCGTCTGTTTTAAGCCGTTGGTAATCTTTTATGATGTATAACTTAGATTCCGCTGAAATCCATGAAGCAAATTTAAATGCAATGTCTTTGTGCGCAAAAGTTGCGGCGTACCGTCCTTGTTTAGATGTGATGCCCACTGCGCCAACTGCTTCAATCCATCGCTTTGGCGTTAGTACAAATGCATTGCGTCCTGCCTCGCGGTCAATTACCTCGAATTCGAGGTAATTGAAATTTGGATTGTGAATACGTTCCCATAAACCAAGAAATTCTACAGTGCTTCGGTTACGCATCCAGTTTTGAATAACTTCACTTGGATAATCGGTATTCTTGTACCGGGCGATGTCGGTTAGACTAGGGTCTATCCGATAATTGCAAAATTGCACAAAATCTGTTAAACTCCGAGTGGTGATGAAAATGGCGACAGAAAAATATGAAATAACAGACGAGCAATG